>JBAVUZ010000581.1:0-12530 GCA_049697035.1 Candidatus Angelobacter sp.
ACCTGATATGGACGCGTTGCGCTCACTTTTCAGCGAACTTGAATTCACCACACTGCTCAAAGAGCTTGTGCCGGTGATGGAGGTGCGCGAAACCGAGTATCGCGAACTGAAATCGGTAAAAGAGCTGAAAGCGCTGGCCAAAGCAAAAGGCCCGCTGGCAATTGCCTTCGAGTTCACCGCCGCGCCAAAAATTATTGAAGAAGAAGAGCCCGAAGCGGGCGACCGGAAGTCCGGCGATCTGCTTTTTGATGGTCCATCTTCGCCGGAGGTCAATGCTCTTGCGCAGCTCAAGCTGGCGCTCTCCGCCGAGCCGGGCAAGGCGTTTAGCATCGTGTTGGGCGTTGACGAAGTTTCCGCCGAACTGAAGAAGCTGCTGAGTGATCCCAAAATTCCCAAGGCTGTTCACGATTACAAATCCGCGCTGCGCCAACTGGCGGCGCACGGCGTCGAACTTGCCGGGGTTCGTGACGAGCCCATGCTGTATTCCTACATCATCAACCCCACGTACACGAACCACTCACTGGCGGAAATTGCCGTGCGCAGTTTTAACCTCAAGCTGTCTTTGGCTGTTCCAGAAGCGGCGGACGTGACCGGACGCATTTCGCCGGTTTTGCGCAAAGAAGTGGAAGCCGCGGGACAGATGCAGCTTTATGAACAGATCGACCTGCCGCTGGCGCCGGTGCTGGTGCGCATGGAGCAGGCGGGCGTGAAGATCGATCGCCAGATGCTGGGCACGCTTTCCGTTGATCTGGAAAAGCAGTGCGCGGCAAAAGCAAGTGAGATCCATGAGAAGGCCGGCGTCACGTTCAACATCAATTCGCCCAAGCAGCTTGGCGACGTGCTCTTCAACCAACTCAACCTGCCTAAGCCAATCAAATACGGCAAGGGAAAAACAATTTCTACCGCCGTCGACGTGCTCGAAGAGCTTTCTGAAACGCATGAAGTGCCGCGCCTGGTGCTGGATTATCGCCAGCTCTCCAAGCTCAAGAGCACATATGTTGACGCGCTGCCGGTGCTGATCGATCCGCAGACCGGGCGCGTGCACACCACGTTTAACCAGACCGGCACCACCACGGGACGGTTGTCATCGACCAACCCGAACCTGCAGAACATTCCTATCCGCACGGAACTGGGCCGCGAAATCCGCGCCGCGTTTATCGCCGAGCCGGGCTATTCGCTGCTTTCGGCAGATTACTCACAGATTGAACTGCGGCTGCTGGCACATTTCTCTGAAGATCCGCTGCTGGTGGAGGCGTTCCGCAATGGCGATGACATTCACCGGCTCACCGCCTCACAGGTTTTTGGCGTGCCGCCTATGCTGATTGACGCGGAACATCGCCGCCGCGCCAAAGCTGTAAACTTCGGGATCGTCTACGGACTCTCTGCCTTCGGCCTCTCGCAGCAGTTGGGCATTGACCAGCGTGAAGCCAAAAAGTTTATTGATGCTTACTTTGAGAAATATGCCGGCGTGCGCCGCTACATTGACCGCACGCTGGAGGAAACGCGCAAAGAGCAGAGCGTGAAAACTCTGTTTGGGCGCACCCGTCCCATCCCGGACATCAACAGCAAGAACGCCAACATGCGCGGCTTTGCCGAGCGCACCGCCGTGAATACGCCGCTGCAAGGCACCGCCGCTGACCTGATCAAGCTGGCCATGATCCAGATTGACGAAGAGCTGCGCTCACGCAAATTAAAGTCGCGCATGTTGCTCCAGGTGCATGACGACCTGCTGTTCGAAGTGCCGGAAAATGAAATCGAGCTGATGCGAGGGCTGGTGCGGGAAAAGATGGAAAACGTACACAAGCTGAGCGTCCCGTTGCTGGTGGAACTGGGTGTGGGACCTAACTGGCGCGACGTGAAATAGCATTCAGCTTTGCGGCCCCCTGCGCTGGCCTCGTTGGATAACATCCTTCATATAACGCGCATTGCGAATGCGATTGATGTGCCATGCGCGTAGATAAGGCCGAAGAAAAACTGAGTAAGCGAAGCGCGCCAGCGCAAAAAACATCAGCGGCAGCATGACCACCGCAAACAGATACGCCAGGACATAAACTGCGCCAGCGGCAATCCCCACGCCGGAGCGCAAGGCCGAACGAAGCATAGGAACGAATGCAAATGCGGCCAGCAGAATCAGGACAAGAACCACGGCCCTGGGCGACAGCCGCTTTTTGTGCGGAGGCACCAATTCAATGGGCAGAAGGCACACCCAGTCCTATGGCGGATTCCAGCGCCGAGGCAATCTGGCCTGCAATCCGCTGGACAATCTCTTCGGTCTCCGCTTCCACCATCACCCGCGCCAGTGACTCTGTGCCGGAATAGCGCACGTTCACGCGGCCGTTTCCTTTTAGCTGCCGCTCCGCCTGTTCAATGGCTTGCATGACCTGCGGAAGCTGATCAAGAGGGCGCTTTTCTTTCACGCGCACATTCTTGATGGTCTGAGGAAAAACTTTCATGCCTGAAGCCAGCTCCGCCAGCGAGCGGCCGCTTGCAGCAACAATTCCCAGCACGCGGATCGCAGTGAGCAGGCCGTCACCGGTGGTGGCTTCGCGGGAAAGAATAATGTGGCCGGACTGTTCGCCGCCCAGCACAGCGCCGGTCTTGCGCATTTCTTCCAGCACATATTTATCGCCAACAGGAGCGCGCAGCATCTTGATGCCGGATTCGCGCAGCGCCGTTTCCAGCCCCATGTTGGACATGGTGGTGGCGACTACGGTGTCATTCGTCAGCTCGCCGCGCTGCTTCAGGTCGCGCGCCAGCAGAAGCATCACGGCATCGCCGTTGACCACGCGCCCGTTGCAGTCGGCAAAAAGTACGCGGTCGGCGTCGCCATCAAAGCAGATGCCAAGATCGGCGGTGCGCGACAGGACTTCGCGCGCCACGATCTCAGGATGCAGCGCGCCGCAGTTTTCATTGATGTTGCGGCCGTCCGGCGTGCGATGCGTGAATTCCGCGTGTGCGCCGGAGCGCTTGAATATTTCCGGAGCAACCGTGCTGGCCGCGCCATTGGCGCAGTCCACAACAATGTGCAGGCGTTCAGCGCCCGCGATGGTACGCGCCAGCCAGTTCAGGTAATCGTCGCGCAGCCCAGAATTGCCGGGAAGAGAAGGCTCTGCCTTGCTGTATTCACTTTGCGCGGCGTCTTCTTTCAGCAGCGCAAAGATTTCGGTTTCGATTTCCAGTTCAACTTCGTCCGGCAGTTTGTAGCCATCGGGGCCAAAGACCTTGATGCCATTATCGCGCCATGGATTGTGTGAAGCGGAAATGACCACGCCGGCGGAAAAGCTGTGTGTGTGGGTCAGGTATGCGATAGTCGGTGTGGGGACGACACCGGCGCTGGCCGTCTCCACCTTGGCGGAGCGGAGCCCGGCGGCCAGCGTGTCGGCCATCCATCCGCTCGATTCTCGCGTGTCCTGCCCAATAACCACGCGACGCGGGCCGGCGGGAAGATGATCGCCCAATGCGCGGCCAACCGCATAGACGGTCTTTTTGTCCAGCGGATATTCGCCGGCAACGCCTCGGATTCCATCCGTACCGAAAAGTTTTCTCATGATTTAGTAGTTAGTACTTGGTATTTAGTATTTAGCAATTTCTCGCGGGTTGCAAACATGCGCGTGGAACCACCGGCTCAATCAGGAATCGTTTTTTTCACTTCGGCGGTGAACCTGCCTCGCGCCACCTGCGCGGAAATTTCCGAGCCCGCCTTAAGCTGCGACACATCTTTTACCAACGCGCCTTTGGCGTCGAAGACCAGAGCGTAACCGCGTTCCAGAATCTTGACCGGTGAGAGCGCATTGAGCTGTGCTGTGAGCCGCTCCGCCCGCGAACGCCGCGCAGCAAGATAAGACTGGAAAGCATGGACCACGGCTTCAGTTCCCGCGTCGATCTGGCTGCGCACCACGGCCAACGACCGCCGAAAATCGAAATGCCGTACACGCGCCGCGGCAATATCGAGCCGGCGATGGTATTCATGCAGTAGCGTGCGGTAGTTAGCCGCCAGCCGGTAGGACAGTTCATCCAGCCGTTGCGATCGCCGGACCATCAGGTCCTGTATGCGCGCGAAAGCGCCGTGCTGCGCGAGTTCCTGTAAATGGTTGCGCGCCATTAGCAGGCGATAGCGCGTGGCGCGGCCCAGCCGCTGGTGCAGATGGGCAAGGTGCTCGGCCAGTCGGTGCTTGGACTCAATTACCAACTCTGCGGCTGCGGAAGGCGTGGGCGCGCGCAGGTCGGCGACAAAGTCGGCGATGGTGAAATCCGTTTCGTGACCGACGGCCGAAATAACGGGAATTGTCGAACCGAAGATGGTGCGGGCAAGCGTTTCGTCGTTGAACGCGGCCAGGTCTTCAATGGAGCCGCCACCGCGCGCGATGATGATTACATCAACAGTTTTGGCGCGATTGAAATGCTTGATGCCTGCCGCGACTTCCGCCGCCGCGGTCTCGCCCTGCACCTGCGCGGGATAAATCTGTATGCCCACATTTTCATGGCGACGGGCAAGAATGTTGAGCATGTCCTGCAGGGCCGCGCCGCGCGGAGAGGTTACAAGGCCTATCCGGCGGGGTAGCGGCGGAATGGGCTTGCGTCGAGTGGCGTCAAATAACCCTTCCTGCGCCAGCCGGGCCTTGAGCTGCTCAAACGCCACTTGCAGCGCGCCTGCGCCCACAGGCTCAAGGAATTCGGCGGAGAGTTGCAGTTCGCCACGCGCGTCATAGATGGTTACGCGACCGCGTGCAATCACCTGCATGCCCGCTTCGGGACGAAAGCGCAACAGCCGCGCCTGGCTCCGGAACATGACGATACGCAGCTGCGCGTCGCCATCTTTTAAGGTGAAGTAAAGATGACCTGATTCCGCTGGACGAAAGTTTGAGATCTCGCCTTCCACCCAAACGTCGGTATAGGCGCGTTCCACGGTCGTTCGCACGGCGCTCACCAGATCGGCTACACGCCAGATTCGGCGCGTGGGCGCCTGTTCAAAGGTAAACCCGAGTTGATCTGCGAAGGACACTCAAGTGAGTTTAACAACAGGAGCGCTGGAGTTCCAAAATGGCCCCAATCTTGAGTTTTTTCCACGCAAGCACGATCGGAACGCCGCCCTCAGAGTTACGATTTATTTCTGGATTTGCAACAGAGTATCAGGATACTGCTTTACCAAAGGAGCAAGTCACATGACCAAAAAACTTATGTTCGTTGCGATGCTCACAGCCACTCTTTCGGCGGGAGCGTTATCTGTCCATCAATTGAGAACAGGTACTCACGCAATTGTGGCGTGTGGGAGTCCCTGCACCAGCGGCGATATCTGCAAACGTCCATGCGGTTGTTTTTTTGGCCTGGGCGGAGGCACCACAGGCGTTTGCCAGCCGGAAGGTCCGCCGCCTTCGCCGACAAAATGAGCTAATAAATATAAGGAGAGGACCATGGTGAAGAAAGTTGTGACCGCGGCAATGATCGCGGCGGTCCTTTCCGCCAGTGCAAACTCTGTTTGCCAACTGCGGACCGGTTCCAGCATCGTGACTGCCTGCGGGGGACCTTGCGTGAAGACAGCGGACTGCGCAGCGCCACCGCCAAATTGTAGCCATAGATGTGTAAATCTGTAGCCCGCTCCGATCACGGCTCTGCTCGGACCATATTGAACGCAATGCGGCTATCGATGTCCCCGCCCAAACAACCAGAAAAGCAATGACAGCACCACGCTAATGATGATGCATGTGGAAAGAGGAAAGTAGAAGACACGGTTTTTGCCGCGATAAACAAAATCGCCCGGCAGGCGGCCCAGCGGCAGGTTGAAACGGCCTGCCAGCAGCAGGGCTGCGCCAACCAGAATGATCATGCCGCCGAGCACCAGCAGCAGTTTTCCCAGCTCAGTCATCGTTTTCAAATACCAATGGAATGATTGTAGCTCTGAGCAAATGTGGGCGAGTAGCTGAGCTGCGAGCTAGTGAAATGCTGATGTCTTCAGCAGGTATGCAGCGGAGCCAGGGCGATGTCCGCCGACCTTCAAGACCTTTACGCTGCTATTGAGGTCGGAAGTTCCAACCAGAGCGATGGCGCCGCTTTCCAGAGCTACAGTTTGCATCTGCATGCCGTTGGACACCACGGCAATTGGTTCGTGACCGGGTTTGTGGGCGATGCGTCTCTTTCTCCAGTATTGCTGGAACTGCAGGTCACTCATATGCAGAACACGCCGAAGAAGCACGTCACGTTCCATGGCGCTGGGCGCGCGCACAATTGGAACAATCTGAGTGCCATCTTTCCAGAATTGCTGCGTGCCCAGAAAGATATTGCGGAGTTCCGCGAGCGAGATTGATTGGGCGGAATTTCGAGGGTTCACGATCACGGCAATGCTGGTATCGCGCGCGAAAAGAGGAGCAGGGAAGAGCGCGAGAGCAAGAATCCCAACTGCCATCGCAAATGCTTTTCTACGGGTTGACACTTTCATAGTCCTGAAAACAAATGGGAGCCGACGCGAGAATGCCGCCGGCCCCGATTCATGTTATTTCCAGTATTGATCGCGCAGCTCCGTTTGCTTGCTGAGCAGCGGAATTTCCTGGCCTTGAATAAAGACGTGTTTCACATCTGTCTTCACGTCCAGCGGATCACCGTTGGCGACAACGACGTTGCCCATCTTCCCTACATCGAGTGAGCCCAGGTCTTTCTCCACGCCCCACATTTGCGCGGGGTTGATGGTTAGGGCCTTAAGCGCTTCTTCGGCCGGCAATCCAAAACCGACAGCATAACCGGCGGCGTAAGGCAGGTTGCGCGCCTGGTGAGAATCATAAGAAGCAAACGCGATCTTAACGCCGCGCCTGGCCAGTTGCGCCGGAATGCTATAAACCGCGTCATAGCGCTCAGACTCTTTTGGCTGTTCGTAAATGGGGCCAACGATCACTGGCAGCCCAGTAGCGGCAATCTTATCCAGCAGGCTAGCCGAGTGAGTTACGTGGTTCAGGATTACTTTGAGATGAAAATCGTTTGCCAGATCCAGCGCGGTTTGCAGGTCATTAGGCTGCTCCGCCGCCAGCACAATGGGTTTCTTGCCATGAAGGTAGGGCAGCAGCGCTTCCAGCTTCAGATCGCGCTTGGGAGGAGCACCGGCCTTGTCCTTATCTTTGGGGTCAGAGCTGGATTTCTTCTTTTCATAGGCCGAGACCTTCTGGTCATAATCCAGTGCATCAATAAAAGCCTGGCGCAGCTGCGTTGCCATGCCCATGCGGGTGAAGGGAAACTTGGCTTGCTCAAAGCTCTGGTTGCGGCGCTGCGCACCGGTAAAGTTAAGTGGCATGGCGATATCGCGCACGGTCAGCATTTCCGTGGCGGATGCGCCAGCGAGTTGGATGAATGAATCCTGTCCTGGCAGCGTGTCACCGCTGGCTGGGGCCACAATGGCGTTGGTGATGCCATTCAGGCGCGTGACAGGAATGAGCGTAGTCTCTGCGTGGAATGCGTCATAGACATGCATGTGCGGCATGATTTCGTCGCTCATCTCGATTTCGTCATTGGTCATGCGATCGCCGGAAATTTCCGTCAGGCCGAGATGCGTTTCTGAATCGATCAGCCCGGGATAGACCGTCATGCCGGTTGTGTCGATTACCTTTGCGCCGGAAGGAATCGCGGTTCCGGGGCCGCCGACTGCGGTGATACGCCCGTTGTGCATCACCACTACGCCGTTTTCAATAACGCCGTGCGTGATGGTGAGCAGCTTGCCGCCTTTCAGCGCAATTATTTCATTGGAAGCTGGGGCTGCAGAGATTGAGTGGGCTGCTGGCGCTGGCGAGGATTTAGTTTTCTTGCTTTGCGCATTCAAGCTTAGCGTAGAGATGTTCGTTACAAGGGCGATGACAACAATCAATTTTTTCAACATGGTTACTGGACCTCCTTGTAGTGAGTAAGACCGAGCCCGGGAAGCGAACGGTCAAAGTAAAGATCGCCATCGATCAGGACTTTATCGACCAGCGCAGCAGAAGAGAGCGGATAGCTGTTCCAGATTGAGATATCGGCATCTTTGCCCACGTCGATCGAGCCGACGCGATCATCCACACCGATGATCCATGCGGGATTGATCGTGATGGCTTTCAGCGCTTCGTCTTCCGTCAGGCCGTAGTGGATGGCCTTGCCTGCTTCCTGATTCAGGCGGCGGGTCACGTCTTCTGAATCGCTCTTAAGGGCAACGCGGACACCTTTGTGCGCGGAGATGGCAGCGTTCCAGGGAATGCCGTCCCATGCTTCATACTTAAAGCCCCACCAGTCTGGCCACGTGGCAATGGCAATGCCGTTGGCAGCAATCTTGTCAGCCACTTTGTATGCCTCAAGCGCATGATGGAAAGCGCGAATCTTGTAGCCAAACTCCTTGGCCATTTCCATTTCGGTAAGGAATTCATCGGCGCGATAGCAATGGATCTGCACCAGCAGTTTGCCGCGAAGAATGTCCGCCAGTGCTTCCAGCTTCAGGTCCTTCTTGGGCGGCGTTGCGTCCTTGTCGCCCTTTTTTATTTTGGCGTCGTAATCGTCCCATGTGCGCATGTATTCGCGAGCTTCGATGAAAGCGGCCCGCATCACTTCAAAATTGCCCATGCGGGTAGAAGGCAGCTGGTTCCTGCTGCCGTAAACGCGCTTGGGGTTTTCTCCGCTGGCAAACTTGATGGACTGAGGCGCGCCGGGGAAAAGCATTTCGTCGCGGCCCAGGCCGTATTTATGCTTGATCACAATGGCCTGGCCGCCAATCATGTTGGCTGAGCCGTGCAGCAGCAATGACGTAGTAACGCCGCCAGCCAGCGCGCGATAGATCGCCTTGTCGTTGTAGTCAAAGGCGTCGCGCATCATCATCTGCGGAGTGATCGGGCTGGTAGCTTCGTTCACGTCGTCATCGAGCGCGATGTGCGAGTGTGAATCAATGAGGCCAGGCATCACGAACTTTCCGCTGGCATCGATCACGGTTGCTCCAGCCGGCGCATTCACGCTCTGGCCCACGGCGGCAATCTTTCCATTATGGATATAGATACTGCCGTTCTCGATTTTGCCGTGGGTCACTGTGAGAATTGTTCCACCCTTGATGACCACGTCGTTATGGATGGCGGGCATTTCAGGCGCGGGCTTCTTGTTGGGCGTGGCGCTTTCAGTGGCGGCGTTGGCTTTGGATTCAGTTCCGGGCGTGGCTTGCTCCGGGCTGGCGGGATTTTGCGATGCGGGCGAAGGCTGCTGCGTGTTCTGGGGCTGTTGCGCAAAAGCAAAACTGCTTAGCACCCAACACAATGACAGCAGCATTGCGCGATACAGATGAGGGCGATGCGGCATAGGCTTGAACTCCGAAGGAGGGAATGAAAGAACCGGCGATTCTATGGGAGCAGATAGCAATTGGCAATGGAATTGAGAAGTGCATTTCGTCCCACAATAGCAATTAGCGGTCAGCACTCAGCACTCAGCGCTCAGCTAACCCCGCAAAGTACACGAAGGACGCGAAGGAATAAAAGTTCTGGATTTCAGATCCCTTTGCGTCCGTTGCGGTCAAGTTTCTTTGGCTGAATGCTGAGTGCTGACTGCTCACTGCTGTCTGCTACATTATCCGCATGCGAGCTGTTGTCCAAAGAGTGAGCCGCTGCCACGTGACCGTTGAGGGCAACGTGGTCGGCGAAATCGGCGCGGGGTTGCTGGTGCTGCTGGGCGTGAGCAAGGCCGACAATGAAGCCGCGGCAGATTATCTGGTGGAAAAAATCATTGGATTGCGCATTTTTGAAGATGCTGAGGAGAAAATGAATCTTTCCGTACAGGATTCCGGCGGAGCAGTGCTGGTGGTTTCACAATTCACGCTCTATGGCGATGTGCGGCGAGGGAAGCGACCTTCGTTTGACGCTGCGGCACGACCGGAAGAGGCAAAGCGACTCTACGAATACGTTGTCGGCAAAGTGCGCGCGGCGGGCCTTCAGTGCGAGACCGGTCAGTTTCAGGCCATGATGGAAGTTGAGCTTGTGAACAGCGGGCCAGTGACGATCCTGCTGGATTCGGAAAAACAATTCTAAAATTCTTACCGCTGATGAACACGGATCAACGCGGATCAGAGACGGGAGAAACAAAGCTCAAGCGGTTTCTTCACTGCGGATGATCACCGTAGACCTAGTCAATGCAGGACCGGTGACGATTCTGCTGGATTCGGGAAAAACATTTTGAGTGCCCACCGAGCATCTCATCGCTGGAACGGATATTCATTGATCCAGTGGAATCCTCGATTGACCAGGTTGAACTTGTCGCGGTCCACGAGTTTCAATTTCATCTCAACTTGATGGCCATCCATTGAGCCGGCCAGGACAAGCTGGTCCGGGGCAGGACGAGTGTAGGTTAGGGCGGCTTTCCAGTTCTTGTCCGCAGGCTTGGTCAAGCCAATCGTATGTTCTTTCTCATTGATGGCTGATCCGTATCCGGTAAATGTGTCATCCGGCCGCTGGAATGACGTGAAGGCGGGGAAATCAAAGACCACGCGACGCCAGCGGTCCTTGTCAGTAAACAACGGAGCACGCGGCTGGCCGTCAACGGACATCTCATCGACATTCCAGATACCGTAGAGCGCGGACTTTGGGCGCCCGCCGCCATAGGTGTGCCAAGCCTGAATTCCCGAATAAACGCCCATGCCGAGCAGGTACATGCCGAAGGCAACCTGCAAAGCCACGGCGAGGCGATTGGCGCGCGCAGAGCGGAATAGAGCGGGTTGCCGCGAAGGAGCTGCGGCACGGTCAGTAAAAAAGAAGTCGATCATCCTGCGCGCATCGGGAGCCAAAAGGAAGAGAGAAAACAGAATGAGATGAAAGGAGAAGAGCTTGACCGGCACGTCATAAGTCATATTCAGCATGAAGACCTGAATCATGTCAGCCAGACAGACGAGAGCGCCCAGCGTTGTGGTCCGCGGGGCCAGGAGCAAAATGCCGCCGAGGGTTTCCGCGCAGCCGGCAAAGATCTCATAGGAACGTGAAGCGCCAATCGACGACCAAAGCACCGCCATGGGCGAGAAGTTTCCATAAGGCTCCAGCAGACGCGTGAGAAAGGGGAAGGGCATCTGCAAGGGAATCACCTTGTCGATACCGTAAAGAAACATTTCAGAGGCAAGGACGAAGCGCATCCCGAGCCGGAACCACTTGTAGAAGGTGATGTAATTCTCCCGGCGGCGATCCAGGATAGACCACAGGCAGGTTATGGCGGCCGCGATAACCAGGAGGCAGAAGGCCAATACCCAGTCGAATGTCTTGTCACCGCTGCCGCTGCCGGTGTACACCAGCGGGCGCGTTATATGAAAAACGTGCGTAGCGGTCCAGAATGTGATTTGCCGAAAAGGCCAGAAGGCGGAAAGCTCTGGAATATTCACTTTCGGGACGACCAGCAGACCGCCCAGTATCTGATTGCTCAAGCTGAAGAGCGTGAAGTAAGCAACACAGAACCGAAACGCGATGCGGAGGCCAAGGCCCCAGTGTTCCGCCGAGGCAGATACTGGTTCTGGAATTGCCGGGGATTCTGTCGCATGAATAGGAGCGGCTAACGCAACTTGAGCGTGGTCTGCCAAATGGCACCTCCGAGCACCTGATGGGCCGGTTAAAAATTGCTGTTTATTATGCCATTCCAGCAGCTTTCAATCTTGACTAAATTATTTTGCCGGGCAATTTTCTTGGCAGCGACCATCGCCTCTGTGTACCATGCTCACGCTATGAAATCTCTTTTGCTTATTTGCCTGCTTACCGTTGCGAGCTTTGCCCAATCCCGCCCCACCGCGTCTGGCGACGAAACGCAGCAACTTCTACAAGCGCTGGCCGACGCTCCCGGTCCTTCGGGGTTCGAAGAGCCTGTGCGCAAGATCATGGTCGAGCGCATGAAGCCCTTGTCGGAAAAATTGAGCTATGACGGCCTGGGTTCAGTAATTGCCGTGCAGGGTACTAGCGGCCCGCGCATTATGGTGGACGCGCACATGGACGAACTGGGCGGCGTGGTGCGGCGCGTGAGCCATGACGGCTATCTCACTATGCAGATGCTGGGCGGCTGGCTGGACCAGGCACTGGTGGACCAGCGTTGGACAATTATTGGATCGAAAGGCCCGGTGCGCGCCGTGACAGGCATTCGCGATATTCACATTGTGCCACAGGAAGAGCGCTCGAAGGTCTATCTGCGCGAATCCATCTTCCTGGATGTAGGAGCGAAGAACGCGGCTGAAGTTGCAGCATTGGGACTGGAGCCGGGCGATCCCGTGGTGCCGGGCGCACCGTTCGCGGTGATGAATGGGACACAAAACTATCTGGGCAAAGGCTGGGACGACCGCGTGGGCTGCGCCGTGGTGATTGAGGCAATGAAGAAGCTGGCGCACGCGCCGCATCCGAACCAGATTTTCTGGGTGGCCACGGTGCAGGAAGAAATCGGGCTGCGGGGCGCGCATACCTCAAGTGAAATCGTGAAACCCGAGATCGGCATTGCCATTGAAGGCGGCGTCACGCGCGACGCGCCCGGAGTGCATCCGGAAGAAGCGCAGGAATTGCTGGGCGGCGGCCCGGCGATTTTTCTTTATGATT
>JBAVUZ010000582.1:0-6291 GCA_049697035.1 Candidatus Angelobacter sp.
GCTTTCTGTTTCCCCGGCGTGCGCTCAACAGCGCGGGCCAGCATCGGGTGCATCTATGCCGCAATCCCAGAGTTCACCTGCGCCAAAAGCGGATGAGCCGCCGGCGCCCGCGGCTACGCCCACTGCAAATACACATAAGCCAAGCCCAGCCGAAACCGCTGTCGCACAGTTTACTCCTACCAACGATGCCAGAGAGATTGTGCGCAGGTCCATGGAAATCGACCGGCGCACGCTGGATCTGGCGAGAAATTACACCTGCCAGCAGCGCGAAGTCATCAAGCAGCTGGACAAGCAGGGAAACGTGAAGTCGACGGAGGTCAAAACCTACGACATCGGTTTCTATTATGGTGAAGAGTATTCCCGGCTCATCATGAAGGATGACAAGCCGCTCGACGATAAGGAAAAGAAGAAGGAAGACGAGAAGCTGGAAAAATTTCTGGCCAAATATCGGAATGAGAGCCCAGAGGAGCGGCAGAAGCGCGCGGACAAGGAGAAAAAAGAACGCCAGGAAAGCCGCGCATACCGGCTGGACGTGGCGAATGCCTATGACTTCAGCATTGTGGGCGAAGAAGAGTTGGAAGGCGTGAATACCTGGGTGATAGAAGCAACGCCGCGCAAAGATTTTAAGCCTACGCAGCCGCATGCCGAGATGCTCAGGAAAATCAAAGGCAAGATGTGGATCGACAAGAAAGAGTACAACTGGATCCGCGTTGAAGCTGAAGCCACCGATACGATTTCTTTTGGGCTGTTCCTGTTCCGCATACATCCGGGCTCACGCTTCAACTTCCAGCAGATGCATTTAAACGATGAAGTGTGGTTGCTGCGGCATCTATATATCAACGGCGGAGCGCGGATCGCGCTGTTCAAGAATGAAGCGATTGAGCAGGAAGATACTTTCTCCAACTACAAAAAATTCAGCTCCACGTTTACCATCCTGCCGGGCGTGAAAGAAGTGCCGCCGGAAGAAAAGCCAAAATAGCGCGCGTTCTGTGTGCGTCGCTTCGCCAAAAAATAGGCTGCACTTGTCTGCTGGCCATTGCCGATGCTGATTCGCCTGCCTAAGATCATTTGCCCTTTAGTTCGGTATAGAACATACAGCCAACTCCCTGACGCATATGATTAAGGTACAACTTCATACGCACGCAGGCTGAGCCCTTGCGCGTTGAGGTGCAGGTTCACACGGGACCCGCGATCAGTGCGAAGGAGCATTATGTCGTCTGCGATCGAATCACGAAACGGGTATAAGAACAAAATCCTGGCATCATTGCCGAAGGCGGAGATAGCGCGTTTGGCGCACCACTTGTTGCCGCTGGATCTTCCGTCTGGGAAGACACTGCTGGATCACTGGACAAGAAATCTCATATGCCTACTTCCTTGAGGCGGGCCTTGCTTCAGTGGTAGTGGCGATGGCTGATGGGACCATGGTGGAAACGGGAATCACGGGAAATGACGGGCTGGTTGGATTTCCCGCGTTGTTGGGCACCAAATCCACGCCCACCCGGACATTCATGCAGATCGCCGGCAAGGGCTTCAAAATCAAGGCGCAGCACCTTGTGGACGAGTTTGAAAGGTCCGGAACGTTTCAAAAAAGAATTAAGCGGTATTTTCAGGCGAACCTGGTACTGACGGGACAAACCGCGGCCTGCAATCGGCTGCATGACATTGCGGAACGGCTGGCGCGCTGGCTGCTGATGTGCCATGACCGCATGGACTCTGACACATTCTCTATCACTCACGAATTTCTTGGGCACATGCTGGGAACGCCACGCTCCACCGTGACGCTGGCGGCGGGAATCCTGCATAAGTCCGGACTGATTGATTACTCGCGCGGAAAAGTTACTATCCGGGACCGGAGAAGCCTGGAAAAAGCAGCTTGCGAGTGTTACCAGACGATTCGAAAAGAGTTTGACCGGCTCGGAATCTCTTGATTCGAAGTGAGTAAAATCCGGAACGAGTGAAATTGCATGCACAATTCCATTAGAAACTTCTAACAAGAAGCAGCTTATTCCTGCCAGGGAATCAATTTTTGTTGTGACGCACGCATTCCGTTTTATACCGGACAGACGGCTTGCAATGCACTGTTCTATTTTGAACATACCAAGCGGATGCTCGGCCCTTTCGTATTTCTCCGCGATCCATTCCTGATCGAGACAGGGCGCGCGCATCCTGAAAATCCGGCGGATACACCGCGACATCCTCACTTCGTCCACAGCTGTGTATTGAGCAATGATGCGGGAAGATATTTTGCTTTCATCATCCTGTATGAGCCGCCGCTGGAAACAAGAGGTTGCTGAAAAATGATTGGACGATACGCAATTTCACCCCCTGTGTCGTGCCTTTTGACAAATGCCAGCGCGTCTGGTGCATCGGCGGTTCTGATGCATGGGATTCATGCGGTGGCAATCGGCGGAGCCAGCCATGAGTAGCTGCCATGCAAATTTTGCCGGACTGCAGAAAACCATCCTGTGCGTGGATGATGATCCGCTGATCTTAGCCTCGTGGTCAGAACTGATAGGCAGCGCGGGATACCGTGTGTTGACCGCCCGCGGCGGCGCAGAAGCTATCCGGCAGTTTTCCATTCACGTTATCCATGTCGTGGTGCTGGATTATGAAATGCCAGGGTTGAACGGTAGCACCGTGGCCATGCACCTGCGACGAATCGATAGAGAAGTGCCCATCATTCTTCATACGGGAGGAGCGGCGCCTTCCGCGGAAGAATTAGCGCTGTTCAACAGCTTTGTATCCAAGGGCGCAAGGCTTTCCGCCATGCTGGCGGCCATTGAAGGAGCACTGCTGCAGCGCGTGCGCGGGTAAACACTGAGCATTGCAAATATGAAAACGGCGCTCTTGCGGGCGCCGTCTTCTTTGTGGGGAGGGTACAACAACTATTGATTCACGGGAATCTTGATGATCTTTTTCTGAATCGCATATGTAACTAACTGCGCCTTGTTGTGAATATCAAGCTTGCGCATCAGGTTGAACTTGTGGGCTTCCACGGTTTTCACGCTGAGTCCCAGGATCACCGCAATTTCCTTCACGGAATTTCCTTCCGCCAGCAGCTTCAGGATCTCCCTTTCTCGCGGCGTCAGTGTAGATATTCGTGGCCGCATCCTGGTATCGCGGACGCGCGACCTAAAATCTTCAACCAGCTTGCCGAGCACCTGAGAGCTCAAATACTTTCCGCCCTTATAGACGTCCTTAACGGCCGTGAGTAACTGCGGCGCGGGCGTATCTTTCAGCACATAGCCTGACGCGCCAACTTCGAGGCACTGCACCAAATAATCTTCGTCCTCATACATGGTCAGGAAGAGAATTTTCGTTTCCATGCGATTTTTCTTGATCTGCCGCGCGGACTCAAACGACGACAGTCCCGGCATCCCGATATCCATCAGCACGATGTCGGGCCGCAACTCGCGTGCTTTCTCCACAGCTTCTCCACCGTCGGCTGCTTCGCCCACGACTTCAAAATCGCTTTCGCTTTCCAGCAAACGGCGTACGCCCTGGCGAAACAGCGTGTGATCATCTACGAGTAAGCATTTAATTTTCGGCATGGGGGAGTGTCCTTTTCATTAATTCGGCCTCTGCACTGCATGTGCCGCGTGCGCCAGCGGACGGTCCACAACTTGCGTTTCATCGCCCGCGGGTACACTGATTTCGATTCGCGTGCCTTTCCCTTTGGTCGAGATCACGCGTGAGGTCCCGCCCAACATTGCTATTCTTTCTTTGATTCCAGCCAGCCCAAAAGAGTTATCGCGAGAGTTGCTGCTGCGTGACTGAATTCCAACGCCATCGTCTTCCACTATCACTTGCACCAACTGTTCCGCGCGTTCCACCTGTACCGTGACGTTCTTTGCGTGCGCGTGTTTGGCTACGTTATGCAGCGCTTCCTGCACCACGCGATAAATCGCCTGTTCGGCGCCTGACGCAAGCCGGCCAACATCATCCGCAATCATCACGCGCGCTTTTACGCCCGTATTGCGGGCAAAATCTTTCGCTTCTTTGCGGATCGCCGCCACCAATCCCAGCTCTTGCAGCACCAGTGGAGAAAGCTTGCCAATGATTCTGCGGATGCCTTCAATCGTTCTGTCGACGACTTCAACCGTCTCGCGTATCTTGCCGCGCACGTTCTTCGCGTTTGCTCCGGTTTCCATCATTCCCAGGTACAGCCGGATCACCATCAGCGCCTGGCCTGTTTCGTCGTGTAACTCGCGGCTAATGCGTTTGCGCTCTTCTTCCTGCACGCGCAACAAGTGTCCTGATAGCTCCGCGATTCTCTGTTCGCGCTCGCGCAATGCGTCTGTCATGCGCGCGCGTTCAATCGCCAGCGCCGTGCGGTCGCCAATGGCGCGCATCAACTCGCGCTCCGTGGGCAGCCATTCATAAGGCTTGGGGAAACCAATTACCATTACGCCAATCGTCTCGCCGTCGGCCTTCAGCGGCACGCCCCACAGAGACTTGGCTTTGATGCGGATCATCGGCCGCAACGCGCCTGTGTCCCCATTCGTGTCCAGGATCATGTTGGGCTCGCCGCTCATGGCAATCTTTCCGGAAAAGCCGTTTCCCAGTTCGATCTTGAAATCTTCCGGCACTTCAGTTTCCATGCCCACAGAAGCGGAGATACGCAATGCGCCCACTTCGTGATCGCACAAAAGAATGATGCCCAGTGAAGCCTGGAAGGTCTGCGTCGTGATGTCCAAAACTTTGTTCAGCAGCGCGCTCAAGTCGGCGGAAGCCAGTTCGGCGTCGAGCAGGCGCAGCAGAGTAGAAGACTCTAGGGTCTTGGAATCGAAGTACGCGCCTGAGACGATTACAAATGAAACCGACGAAAGCATTTCCAGAGCTGCTTTGGCTTCCGCTCCGCGCTCAGGGAAAAGGCCGGCTATATAAGGTTCACAGCAGGATTGATACAGTTCCAGCGCCCGCGCCACCGCGCGCGTATCCACCTGCAGCTTTGAAAGCCGCGTGCCAAAGTACTGTAAATTTTCCTGGAACCCGGGGTAATCATTGTGGCAGAAATAAGAGCAACCCGCGGCCAGGGTCAGTCGTTCCACTGCGGCCAGCGTCCGGCCATCAAAGCCGAATTCCTTCGCCAACTGGTCACGCCACTTGTTTGTAATGTCTGGGAAATAAGGTTCTAGCGCTCGCGCAACTTCGGCGATCAACTCTCGAGAAGATTCCTTGAACGGCGGTACAGCAGTCACTGGCACTTCCTGAACTTTGATTGACGAGAGCGGCCGTTCCCCGGTCATTTTACTCTTCAGGTAACCGGAAGAATACCCTAATCTCTAAGGTATTTTACAGCGCGCGGAAGCCCTTGTGAACTAAATAGTTAGTATTTCTCTTGCTAGCAGTGAAATACCTTATTCGTCTAGGAGTTACGCCTTAGACGGCAACGTGCCGCAACAGGTGTTCCGGGGCGGTTTCAGGACAGTTTTTTCCCCTTTTTGGACCTGCTCCGCTGCTCTTGAGGGACTACCAGCTCTCAATGTTGTGGCAAAGGTACGAGTGGAGGCCATCCTCTCTGTGCTGAAGTCGTGGAGGCTTGTGTGGCACAGCCATTCTCGGGCAGCGCAAACCAATAATCTAGGATCGTGGACCGCAGGCGCCCTCGCCTGCGAGCAAAACTCATCAAGAACATTTGTGGCACAGGCACTCTTGCCTGTGCTGTGGGGACAGGACAAATATTATGGGCACGCCGTTCAGCCGTGCCGCAAGATGCCCTCCAACCTTTCCAATTTTTTGTCACCTCGAGTGAGTCCGCCACACCAGAACCTGTCCCCTACGATGTGCCATCCTGAGACCGAGCACTGACGAGGTTGTCCAATGCTGCAACACAGCTTGCGTGCGAGGTCGAAGGATCTGCTCCGCTGCTCTTTAGGTTGAGAAAAGGCTTTGCCCAGTGTTCCCGATGAAAAATTACAACCAGCGCGATAACGGCCAACATTGCAGAAACAAATCCCTGAATCGCTGTATCCATTCGGAGGGTGGAGCATGCCTTTTAGGCCTGTGGCTTAGCGATCCCCTCTCATCTCTCTATCATCTTTGAGCGAGCCCGCGGAAGCCGGACCCGAACTTGTGAGGGAAGGCGACCCAAGGGCAAGTCGAAAAAGATGATAGAGGGTTTCCTCTGCCAGTTGATTCAGGGCCGAACCAGAGCCTGTCCCCCACGATGTGCCATCCTGAGGCCCGCGCACCGCGTCGTTATCAAAAGGCTGCAACACCGCTTGGGCGAGGGGCCGAAGGATCTGCTCCGCTGCTCTTAAGGGACTACCACGCAAAAGGAATCCACAC
>JBAVUZ010000583.1:0-3670 GCA_049697035.1 Candidatus Angelobacter sp.
TCATTCACCTGCGAAAACCCAGCCTGCCGCATGGCTTGTAACAGTACGCCTTCATCCCCCAGCGCAAACATTTTTCGGCCTGATTCCGGCGCCACGGAACCTGGCAGCATGTGCAACACCGTTCCAATCGTCGTTTGAAAATAAGGTTGGTCCATGGGTCCCCAAACCAGCAGGATAGCCCTGCCCGCAGGCTTAAGCACGCGGCGCATTTCGCCTAAAGCGCGCGGCAACTCAGAAAAAAACATAACGCCCAGGCGCGATGTGATGCGATCAAAAGTGTTGTCCGCAAACGACAGATGATGAGCATCCGCCTGCTGAAAGGTCACGTTGGACAGACCGCGTTGTGTGGCGCGATCATCGGCAATCTTGAGGGGCGCGGGAGAAATATCTAGGCCGACAACGTCTCCGCCACCCGCCAGCAGCTCCGCAATTGAGATGGCAGGCTCGCCGGTGCCGCACGCGATATCCAGCACGCGCATGCCTGGTTGGACCTGCGCTGCTGCGACAATGGCCAGGGTCATGTCATGGCCCATGGCTGCTGATTGGCGACGCCATTTCTGGCTGGCGTTGGCACGGCCAAAGCTGTTCCAGTCTGCATTCTCTCGGAGGGCGGTCACATTGTTATTATGGCGCACCTTGGCCGCAACAGCCATTCACGCGAACTTGGCGCCTTCTAAAAATCGTGCGCCTTTGAGCTGGAGCGCGTTGCCCCCTTCATGGCCCTTTGGCGCGTCTGTATCTTGATGAGGGCTTCCTGGAAAGCCAGTTGATGGAAAGTTTCGTCCCGTCGGATTTCTTCAAACCGGTGCGCCACCTGCTCATCGCCGTCTTCGCGGGCTTCCTCGGCGAAGCGCTTGTAGAGCGTATCCACTTCAAAAGATTCTCCGGCAATCGCGTCTGTCACATCCTGTTCGTCGGTCCCCACAAGTTGCAGCAGGTCTGCCTGCTCAGTGAAGTGCTCCATGTATTCCTGGTCCGCGGTCTTATCGAAGAGGGTGGCCAGTTCGTCTTCGCCATGGCTGCGCGCCTGTTTGGCAAAGAGCTTGTATTTGGCAAAGGCAAAAGCTTCTCCCCGCATGGCTTCCAGTAAGTTTGTGCGGCTACGTGCGGAGATAGCGTGTTCAGCAAGATTTTTCTCTGTCATAATGGTCTCCAGCACCTCAGTATGGCTGACGCCGGCTTCCGGGAAATGTGCTGGCGGTCACCCTTGGTTGTGACTCACCTCACACCGAATACTCCCGTATAAGGCGCAAATTTGTTAGAGGAGAATTTTTATGAATGCACCACGCATGGCAAACCAGGTTCTCGATAACGTAGCCGAGATTGCCGAAAAGGCGAAAGATCTTTCGGCCAAGGTAAAAGAGCGTCTGGACGACACGTATCATGATTTGGATCGCACTGTCAGGCGCGCAAAGGCTGCGACGGAAGATCGATTGGATGATGTCCGCCAGCAAGTAAAAAACCGTCCTCTTACCTCGGTTGCGGCGGTTGCCGCTGGAGCTTTTGCCGTGGGAATCCTGACGGGGTGGTTACTGGGCCGCAGAACGCGGTCTTAGTGCAGGCTGCTGGATAATTTATTTCATTGAATGTTAGTGGCGCTCCGCTTTGGGTCAACTTATGCCAGCGGAGCGCTTACTTGTGCCTGAACTCAGTGGCTGGTAGCCAGGGCTTCTTCCAGCGCAAACTCTTCTGACGGATGCGGAAGCATCGCACCATGCTTTACGACCATTAATTCCCTGGATTTTGCCGCGATGTGCTCAGCGCTGACCTCGAACTCCCTCATCAGTTCCCAGGCTGCGCCGCTATCGCCAAAACGATCTTTCACGCCGATTGCGCCAGTCAGGACGGGTTTGCCGTAAAGCTCTTTGCTGGCGGTGATGACGCCGCTTACGCGCCATGCCAGCGCGCCAATCTGGTGCTCTTCCGCCGTTACAATGATTCCCGTCTCGCTAGCCGCTCGCACTACCGCTGCTTCATCCAGAGGCTTGAGCGTATGCATGTTGATCACCCGGGTATCGTAGCCAAATTCATTCTTCAATATCCACGCGGCGCGCATGGCTTCAGGGACCATGGGCCCACAGGCAATGATGGTCAGGTCTTCGTCCTCGGACACATACTTCTCGGCCAATACATGCTCAAAAGCATCGATCATCCTGCCTGATTCCCGCCGCAGGCGCAGCACATTGGCCTTGCCCACAACGAAGGGCGTATCTTCAATTGTCACGACCGGAGTGGCTTCCCGGGCAAAGCGGATGTACTTTGGTCCCACATGATTCAAGAGGAGCGTGGTGGTGGCCTTGCGTGTCTCAACGGCATCGCAAGGCACCACCACGGTCATGTTCGGCAGGCTCATCATTGCGGAACAATCTTCCAGCGCCTGATGCGTTGCGCCGTCCGGCCCGACGCTTACGCCGCCGTGTGCGCCGGCAATCATCACGTTGAAATTTCCGTAACAGACAGAAGTGCGAATCTGGTCAAGGTTACGCGCAGCGGCAAAAGTGGCGTAAGTACCAAATACGGGCAGTTTGCCTTCGCGAGCTAGACCGGCAGCAACGGAAGTGGCCGACTGCTCGGCAATTCCCATGCTCAGCCAGCGCTTCTTTCGTTCAGGATTGTTGGCGTAGAACTCATTGATGGTGATGGAGCCGCTGATGTCCAGACCCAGGCAGCAGACACGGGGATCATCGCCGGCTGTGCGCAGGGCTTCTCCAAAACCAGCGCGCGTCGGACGCATTTCAACTTTCATCGTCGGCCCGGAATTCCACCAGTAGCCGGAGCTGAACATTGGCATCTTTTTCTCAAGTCTGGTGTCAACCTTGTCCTGAAATGTCTGTGCAGAGGCCAGCAATTCCGCGACCGGCAGCTTGCCATCCAGATGGAGTTCAGCCAGCGCTTTCCCCAGTTCCTGAATGTTGGGCGCGCGGCCATGCCATCCCGGTTGGTTTTCCATAAAGCTCACGCCTTTGCCCTTGACCGTGTAACAGATCAGCATTGTGGGACGGCCGGCGGGCTCGTTCTTGACGCATTCCAGTGTTTCGACGATCTCCTCCATGTCATGCCCATTCACGCGCAGCACGTGCCACCCAAAGCTGCGATATTTTTCGTCAAGGGGATCGATGTTCATTACGTCAGCCACGGGGCCATCGATCTGAAGCTGGTTCTGGTCGATAATGCCAATTAAATTGTCCAGCTTGTAATGCGCGGCTTCCATGGCCGCTTCCCAGATTTGGCCTTCCTGTTGCTCGCCATCGCCCATAATGCAAAAGGTTTTTGCCGGAATGCGGTCCATCTTCTGTGCGAGCGCCACGCCCACGGCGATGCTCAGCCCCTGCCCCAGCGATCCGGTTGAAACTTCAACACCGGGCAGCTTCATGCGGTGCGGATGGCCTTGAAACGCCGAACCCAGTTTGCGCAGCGTCATCATGTCTTCTTTAGCGAAGTAGCCGGAGAATGCCAGGCCCGTATACAGCGCTGGGGCTTTGTGCCCGGCAGACCAGATGATGCGGTCGCGCATCTTCCACTCTGGATTCCTGGGATCGTGCTCAGCGCAGCGGAGATAAAGCGCCGCGGCAACGTCCATGATAGAAAGCGTTCCGCCGGCGTGGCCTGAACCCGCCGCACAAAGGGCCGTAAGGCTATAGCCGCGCATCAGGGCCGCTTGGTCCTTCAG
>JBAVUZ010000584.1:0-5911 GCA_049697035.1 Candidatus Angelobacter sp.
CGTTTAAGACCTGCTGAAAATACGCTTCCGCGGTTTGAAGATTATTCTTTACGATTTCACAACGACCGCGAAAATATGCAAGTTCGGCGCGTAATCCAACTCTGTTTGCCGAAAGTTGTTCGGCCTCAGACAGGTAACGGTCGGCCTCAGGATAATTGTGAAGTTGGCAAGCGGCCCACGCGAGCACCAGTTTTCGGCGCCAGAAGACGTCGAAGGAAGCGGAGTCAGGAGGGAGTGGAGCGAGAATCCGCTCTGCATCTCCCGGTTTGTTGTTGCGAGTGAAAATTTCTGCCTGGAGATCGCGGAACTCCCAGTTCAAATCAGGCAAGTCGTGCGAATCTCGTTCTCCTTTCGCCGCGGACTCCTGAGATTGGTAAGTATAACCTTGCTGAAACTGAAGACGGGCCTCTGAGTAAAGCCGCTCAAGAGAGGCCCGTAGGGTATCTTTACAGCCAGGAAGAATCAATAGAATCGCAATGCCGAGAAAGCCTATCCCGTACCAGCGGTTCCCCCGCTGCCCGTAGTCGTGCCTCCGTCCGAAGTTCCGTGTCCCGATGAGCACATCTGCACCCGGAACATTCTTAGTGTCCTGGAGTGATGATGCACTATCATCTCGGCCAGGCGAATGACCCCGAATTTTGGAATACAAATAATGGAGCCAAATCCCTGGATTTCGGACAAACCGACTTGCGCTTTCCAGTCGAGATCGTTTGCCGGTGAGAACCAGTAGCTTCCCCGATCCTCCGGGCGTTTGGGTTTCTTCCATTCCTTGACCACTCCGGACATGCCAATCAAGGCATGATATTCGTCTTCCAACTTCACCAGCTTATCGTCATCAAGTTCCATCAGCTTGCCGCCCACGAGCCACGGATCGGTCTTGCGCGTACGATGTCCCCTGGCCAACTTTGAATAAGTATCGTGGTCGTGGAAAACGCGAGTGGCCAATTTTACCTCGATTGGATGGCCGGCAATCCGTAGATTTTCAAAATAGCTGCCGGTGATGTCATAAGTGGCTTCGCTGCCATCGCTGGGGGAATAATAAACGGCCATGCGGGCAACAACGCGATCCGCGGTAAGCATGTCCGCGACGTTCAACCCTTCAACGACTGACCATGCATGAGTGGTGTGGAGGCCGTGGCAGTCATCAAAACTGCCGCCGACTTCAGAGTAAGCATTCTTGAAGGAAATAAGGCCATCAACGTTGTAGGCTGAGGCGCGATTCGATCCATGACCACCGTGGCCGGCAAGAACGACTGAGGCTTGCGGGGACAGGCTATGTTTTTTGGGCCTTTCGAATTCGGCCGAAACTGAGTAGGCCGAGGCGTGGTACATATGTTGCGAGTGGTGGCGCGTGCACTTCATTTTTTTCTCCCTGTACTACAGCGGATGAAACAACTGGGCATGGGCACACTGATAGACACCTTAAAGCGAGGGGGTGTCTTTTTTGGCCCGAATACGCCGATTGTACTACGGCCAATTATTGGCGAAGAGTTGTGCCGCCGGAAGAGAGATAGAGTAGGGGAAACTTACCGCATCCAAACCGCGTAAAAAGCCCGGAACCTGGTTAATCAGTGAACTGCAATTCAAAAGCGCCGCGACCTACTTCCTCTTGCGTGCCATCACTCCTGCGCCCGAAAACTACAATCGAGTACTGTGCCGGCTTCAAGGCATCTGCCGGCAGAGCTATGGAAGCTGTGGTTCCAACTTGTGTTTCCGGCAGCGCGACTGCATGCAGCGCTTTTCCGGAACTCGAGAGAATCTGTGCCCGGTAGGAGATAAATTCGCCCTTCGGCGCATATTCCACATTCAGGCTCAGTGCTGAGTTTCTCGGAATTTTTATCAGGTGGGTTTCGCCGGAACCATGAGCCACCCCCGTTAATACAGAACGTATTTCAGGGCGAGGTTCCTTTAGATGAGCGATCACCGAATTCTGGTGGATTGCGACGCCAGAAGCAAATAACAGAAGCCCAAAGGCCGTGATGGTGACGGGCTGGCGCGCACTGGTCACAATGCGGGACATGAAGCCGGGGAGAAGAGGAACCTGCGGATCTTGGGTCCCGATGTGCCGCAAGTGAGTGACAAACTCCGTCCCTGCCTTTACCTGCTCAAAGCAGGCGTCACAAGAGAACAAGTGCTCCTCGTACGCATCTCGTTCAGCCGTATTTAGCTCGCCTAACAGGTAGCGCTCCGCCATGAGATCTTTCACGGCTTCATCGTGGTTTATCATTCGTGCGTTCATCGTCTTTTCCCCTGGATATGCTAACTATCGGCCCGCTAGTTAAATTTTTTCTTGTACAGTTCCCCAAACTTTTGAATTGCACGGTGAAACAGGACGCGAAGGTAGTCGCGATCCACGCCAAAATCGCCGCAAACTTCCTCATTATCGCGATCCTCAAAGAAACGCGCCTGCAGCAGGTGCTGGTCCCTTTCAGGAAGTTCAGCCAGAATGGCTCGCACCAGCGTGTCATTCTCTTTGCGCTGCATCAATTCTTCCAGGCTCAGTTGCTCATCGACAACATCAGTGCCGTCCAGGGAATCATGCTGGTTGCGGTTGTTAAACCGTCGGCTTTCAGAAAGAACATTCTTACAAACCGAATGCACATAAGCCCCGAATCCTTGCGCATTATGCACGCTGCCGGACTGGACGGCGACCCATACGCGGCAAAAAGTTTCCTGGCGCACATCCTCAATGGTGTGCGAGTCAATGCCTCGAGCACGTAACGTGATTCTTAGCCGTTCACTGAAGTAAGCGACAAAGTGAGCTTCGGTGGCAGGATCATGGGCCCCGAGGCGGCGTAGGTATTCTTCATCGAAAGAGTAGAAGTCCACTGGAGATCTTTCAATCCAGTATACTTCAGCCTTTGCTGCTGATTTTCGTTTTCTGGCGCCTACGGATACGCCCGAAGCCGGGTAGGTCAACAAAGCGCTAAGCCCCTTCTTCTTGCTGGTCCGTGATTGCAAAGACGCGCTTTTCACTTCAGAAACTCCCCGGTACGAGCTGCGGCAAAAATACCCCGCTAACGCGCCCGACACGGCTGATTCTCGGCCGTCCAGGGTTAGTGCGGGGGAGGCCACCACCTCCGGCTTGGAGTTCCTGTTTTCCCGACGTCACGCTCGCTCCAGTAATGCGGGAACTGCGGCTTGCCCACCTACAGCTAACCGCCCTACAAATAACTAGTGATAAACAGGGCCCAAGCGTTTCATTATCGCCCGGGAAAAGAGAGGTCAGAGGATAAGTCTTTTGTTTTCAGCCTTCTCGCCAACTGTTAAGGCTTGCAGTCGTATTAATAAGGCTTTGCTTGATGCCCAAGCGACCATGGCCACCGTGCGGGTGAAAAGGTTTGCCATCCCACCCTGTCATTTCGGGCTTGGAGGCACCTCAAGAACAGGCCCATGTGGCTTCAGGGGCGGAGCGATCGGCTCAAAGCTGGATTTTATGTATTCGTTCGCTGTCGTTTCGTAGCAAGGCAGCGGAGTACGTCTGCGGTCCAGGTCCTCTCTGGGCACGTTGCGGGAATAGATCAACGGCTCATGACGATCAGGCTGGCTCCGCGCCGTTAACTGCGCGATGGTCTGGTCGCAATTCTCGTCTCGCCATGCTGAGACCTCATGGACCACGGAGTAATCAAAGCCCGATTCCGACAGCCGAGGTTCATATGGAAGAAAGGTGAATACGAGCTTGATGAGACTCCATTCCTCGTGCGCAATCTCCGTTTCGGCAACGAATACTTCCTGGCTGGAAAAGAAAGAAGAGCGCGGGTGGTCAGCAAAAGCTATGGCGACGAGACGTAATCGTATGGGTGCTTTCTTGGGAGGATAGTCCCAACGGAGCTGCCCTTCGGCTTGCCTGCCTGGCCCCCCAATACATGTGAAGGCCAGGAAAAGCAGGGCTGTCGTCCAGTTCCTCACGCTCATGCTAATCAAGCTCCGCTCCCTTGGGTTTTATCACATAAGGCTTTGCCACGTCAGCCTTTCCGCTTAAGCATGGGCCTCATTCGAACGAAATCCACCTTCTCTGAGATGCTTTTTTGGCAGAATAGGGAAACTTGCGAGCGGCTGCCTGGCGGTAAACCGGGGAGAAGAGCGCGCCATTTTGACAAAAGCGCTGAAGGTACTAAGCGATGTTTCTTAATTTCATTGATCGGCCCAGAAGGGTTGCGGTGGTCGTGGGGTCCCACTTGGGCGAAGAACCAGTAATGTCGGCTCCATACTCGTTAGTCGGCAGAAGCGAGATTGCGCCGATGCCATAAGGTGTCGCTAACTAAATCCCAAAATGAAATTCCAACGGTCTTGACCGCGTCTGTTACGTCCTTCTCTGCAAGAGCAAGAGCTTTGAAACCTCAATTCCCTTCAGGTCGGCGAAAGCCTGAACCATACTGCAACATGGGATTCCGCAGTCCTCTTTTGTCGAATATTGTGAACGCTTATCGCGACTCAAACAACCCCAGAAGCAAAACATTCTCGGGCACAAAAAGGCCATCCCGCAAGGTAAGAGTTGGTGACGCCCGGCTGTTCTGCCAAGAAACTGCAACGTTAATTTAACTGGTGCTGGCGGACAGCCTTATCTGCTCTGCAAACTTGATTGTTCGTTCCAGATCATCGCGCACAGCGTTGGCCGCTGGAAGGGTACCGAGGTAGTTCAGGAGCACCAGCGTAGCTCTAGGTAAGCGGCTTTTTTCTGGCTTAATCATGGCCGGCATCTCAAAGGACATGCGCACGATAAGCAGAATCATTTTCATTTCGTCCGGACTGATCACGCTCTCTGAGGCCGTGATTTGGCGTTCACCAAGGTATTGAATCACGCCCACCGCGACAGCATCGCCCATGCCGTGAATGTGCTTTCGCGATGAATGACATGCCGTAGGCGGGCGAATGCCCATTCTGAGCCAGGACGATCGCAGCTATTTCGTCTGGCTCCGATTGCTCGGCGATGCTTTGGCCATCGGTTTGAGCAAAGATGCTGACACAGGAGAGAACTGCAAAAACTAGAAAACAGATTTTTTTCATGGATGCTTACCCTACCTTGAAAAGTATCGGTAGCCCACAAAAACGTAAACTCTTTTTTGTAACTCTATCGCTTTCACAGACCGCAGCCCGACAAGTAAACTCTGTAACTCCATAAAATTTATGATGAGCAAGATGTCACAAAATCCGACTCTCTTGCGCGAGTCCTGGGCGTCATTCGAGTCTTAGGAGTCTGCAACTAATTGATTTAGAAAACTTTGGTTGGTCCTAGCAGAAGATTTTCAAACTTGCATGGAAGGCCAAGAGTCAGAGAGGCCGCTCTTGACTATTGGATCCCTGGCGGGATGCCAAGTCATCAACAGGTGGTCGGGTGCGCACTAGATGGGCAACATACCTGAAAACTGCGGCTACCAAAAAAATCAGTGTTGCGACACAAGCGAGCGCCCAAAAAAGTAGGAAAACGGCGGTCCAACTGTCTTTGCTTACAAACGACGACATAGTGAGGCCGAACAAGAGCGACAGCGTGGCGAGGACGCCCCCGGTAATGAGTGCGTTCCGACGACTGACACTGATTGAGAAAAGCCCACAGCCTAAAAGCAACGCGAAACTGGCGGTAATGATCCCCGGTTTTATGATTGTTATCATGAATCGGTATGCGGGGTTACCCATCGGATCTTGCCCGATCCGATCTGTATCCCACAAAATCACGACCAACACGACGAACATCACCAGCGGGATTATCGTCAGGATTTTCGCTCCAAGTTTCGTCATTTTTCTTTGCAGAATAAGTAATGCTAACTGATGCTATCAAGTGGTCTCACCAACCAATCTCAAGCGTCAGTGCAAAAAATGCTGGATGGCTAGCTTGCAAGCCTTGGAATCATGGGCGATTTGAAATGGTCGGGGAGAGAGGATTTGAACCTCCGACCCCCTGGTCCCGAACCAG
>JBAVUZ010000585.1:0-2106 GCA_049697035.1 Candidatus Angelobacter sp.
CGATAATATCGCCGCGGTTTACGCGCTCGCCGGGCTTCTTGCGCCAGGCCAGGAGGGTGCCGGCGGTCATATCCGCACCGAGATGGGGCATCAGGAATTCAGCCATGGCGGGTCACATGAGGTTGCGGACGGCCGTCACAATTGTATCTGCCTGAGGCAAGGCCGCGGTCTCAAGGTGGATGGCATATGGCATCGGTACCTCGGCGCTACAGACTCGGGACACGGGCGCATCCAACTCGTCAAAGGCATGCTCCATGATTTGCGCGCTGATTTCCGCCGCAAAACTCCCTGTGCGCCAGGCCTCATCGACAATGACAGCACGGTGAGTCTTGGCCACCGATGTCACGATTGTCGCAGTGTCCAGCGGTCGCAATGTTCTCAGGTCAATCACTTCCGCTTCGATGCCATCTTTGGCCAACTGGTCAGCTGCCTGATGAGCTTTGAGCAAAGATGCACTATAGCTAATCAGTGTGATGTCTTTTCCTGCCCGGCATACGGCAGCCTTCGAGATATCTGCCGGCGCGATCTTCTCTTCTATCTCTCCTTCCAGCGGATACAGAGTCGCGTGTTCAAAGATGAAAACAGGATCAGGCTCCCGCAACGCTGCGATCAACATTCCGGCTGCATCCGCGACGCTTGCCGGCGTAAGCACCTTGATGCCGGGAATATGGGCATACCATCCTTCCAGACTGTGAGAGTGCTGTGCAGCCATTTGCCGGCCGCCACCGCTGGCCATCCTAACAACCAGAGGAACGCTAAGCTGCCCACCGGACATATGCCGCAAAGTTGCCGCGTTGTTCACGATCTGGTCGAGAGCAAGCAAGCTGAAGTTGATGGTCATGATCTCGACAATGGGTCTCATGCCGCCCAGGGCAGCACCAATGCCGGCGCCGAGAAACGTGGATTCGGAGAGCGGAGCATCACGAATGCGTTCTGGCCCCAATTCCTGTAGAAGGCCCAGGCTAACCGCAAATGCACCGCCATAGCGCCCCACGTCTTCTCCCATGAGAAAGACGCGCGAATCGTCGCGCATAGCCTGGCGCAGCGCCGCCCGGATCGCCTCCCGATACGTGACCTTCTTCATAACTTTCCTGCTTCCGGCGTGCAAACGTCCTTGGTAAGGTCTTCGACAGGCTCCCACGGACTGGAGTCCGCGAACTGAACCGCTTCGTCAAGTTCATGCGCTATTGAGCTCTCCAGGCTGGCCAGGTCGGCGTCTGTCAGAAGCCCGCGCTCGCGAAGGTGTTGCTCAAAGACTTTAATAGGGTCCCGGATCTGCCATTCTGCAATTTCCTTTTTAGTGCGATATAAATCCGGATCAGCCATTGAATGTGCGCGAAACCTGTAAGTATGCAATTCCAGAAGAAAAGGCCTTCCTGTAGAACGCACTGCCTCGGCGGCCCTGTGAGTCGCTGCCTCGACTGCAAGAACACTCATACCGTCAACGCTCTCGCTTTCGATGCCTTGTGCCTGGGCTTTCAGGCAGATATTGGTTTGCGCGAAGGTCCGATCCAGCGCAGTTCCCATCGCGTACAGATTATTTTCACAAAGGAAGAGTGCCGGGAGTTTCCAGAGCGCAGCCAGGTTGAGCGACTCATAAAATTCTCCCTCTGCCGCGGCGCCATCGCCGAAGAAACAAGCAGTGATTGTTTTCTCGTTGTGCTGGAGTTTGTCCGCCAGTGCAAGCCCAACAGCCACGGGCAATCCTCCGCCAACAATCGCGTATCCGCCGTAGAAGCGTCGGGAGATGTCGAAGAAGTGCATGGATCCGCCATGGCCGTGGCTGCATCCCGTGACTTTTCCGTACATTTCTGCCATAAGTGAATTCGCAGAAATGCCGCGCGCCAACGCCTGCCCGTGTTCGCGATACGTAGCCACAATGCGGTCATCGGCGGTAAGGGCCTTAATGGCGCCCACTGCGACCGCTTCTTCTCCTATATATAGATGGAGAAATCCGCGGATTTTGCCCAAGGTATAGACCTCAGCAGCCTTCTCCTCAAAACGCCGGATACGCAGCATCTCGCGCAGAAGGAAAAGAGCATGCTCGCGGTCCTGATCCTGTTTGATAACCTCGACTTTTGGCGCCGAACTCATGGATGCCTCCAT
>JBAVUZ010000586.1:0-3084 GCA_049697035.1 Candidatus Angelobacter sp.
CGTCAGGCCGGGGTGCTGGGCGCGGCAGGACTGATTGCGCTGGAGAGGATGCCGGCGCGTTTGCAGCAGGACCATGACAACGCGCGTCTGCTGGCTGAAGGGCTGGCCGAGATCAAGGGGATCAAGATTGACGCAAAGAAGGTGCGGACCAACATTTTGGTATTCAGCGTCGTTGGTACGGGCATGGATACAGCCGAGTTCAGCCGCAAATTAGCCGAACAGAAAGTTTTGGCGGCCGGGATCGATCACGAGCAGATGCGGTTTGTGACGCACAATGATGTGAGCCGCGAAGATTGTGGAAAGGTGTTGGAGGCGGTGCGGACTATCTGCAAATAAACCAAGCTGTTTGCCATGCGGGGGAATGACATGGGTTTGTGGCTTCACGCAGTTGTTACGGGAACATTGTTGCTAATACAAGGTCTGTTTGCCATCGCGCAGCAGCCTGCGGAGATTTCCGCTCCATCCGTAGTCCAGGCAGCATTGATCGCGCCCGGCAGTATTCCTTTCCACTTGAAAGCAACCATTACGGAAGAAGGCGATCCAAACTCCAAAGCGGTGGTGGAAATGTATTGGGTAAGTGAGAAGAAGTGGCGCCGCACAATCCAGTCAGAAGATTTCTCCCAGACACTGATTGTGAACGGTGACAAAGTTTCTGAAGAAGATTCAGAGGACTATTTTCCTATTGGGCTGCAAACCCTGGTTACTGCCATGGTGGATCCAAAGCCCATCCTGGATGCGTGGCGTCCGGGAGATGCGGTGCGTACCAAAGCAAATGGGGCTTCCAGTGAATCCGGCGAGGTGTGCTATGCAAGTGGGATTTGCGCAAGAAGCAACTACGGATTACTTGAGATCGTGGAGGCAGCAGGACATTCTATAGAGTTCATGGACTACAAAACCTTTCGTGGGAAACGCATAGCGCGCCGTCTGGTTCATACCCGCAGCCCCGGTGATAGCATGACAGCCCAGGTCACCGAGCTCAGTGAACTCAAGCATCCTGACGAAAATCTTTTTGAAATACACCAGGCAACTGCAGAGGAAAAACGGATTCATCAGGTAGTCATGCCCCAGCCAGAGCTGAGAAGCCAGGCTGTTGAAAGCCATGACATTGTCTGGCCGCAGGCGCTGGACGGGGCAACCACCGGAAGCGCAAGTTTTTATGTTTCGGTGGATCCTTCCGGGCAAGTACGCGAGGTGGTGCCGGTAAAAACAGCGAATGAACGGACGAATGAATCTGCCTGCCGTCAGCTCATGAGGTGGAAGTTCAAGCCGATTACCAAAGATGGAATGCCGGCGCAGGCTGAATCACTACTGACCTTCATTTTGAATACCAGGGCTTTTGGGCCAGCCGCCCCCTTGAGTGATGCTGAAGTTCGCAAGTTGGCATCGAACATTATTGAACCGGTAATTCCTCCAGGGGCGGTCCCTGCCGGCGCCACATATACCCTCAGGGTCGCAATTGATTCTGATGGGCGCTTAATCGAGGCGATCGGGGGTGAAGGACCGCACGAGCTTAACATCCCCTGTTATCAGGCAGTATCCAAGTGGCAACTGAAGCCGTTTCTCCAGAATGGAGAGCCAATGCCTTACAGGGCCGAAATTACCTGCCGCGTTCCGTAGTTCTGCTTGATTGATCTCTGGTCGCTTGGTCTTGAAAAAAACAACGCCTCAACAGAGTGATCTGCTCTCCAACCATAGTTTTGCATCATTCTCCGCGCCGGGACATCCATAAGCGGATGGAGGTCACCATGTACGTTGTAACTGGAGCAACAGGGAACACAGGTCGCGTTGTCGCAAATCGCCTGCTGGATCAGGGCAAAAAGGTTCGAGTAATTGGCAGGAGCGCAGATCGTTTGCAGTCATTCGTAGCGCGCGGGGCCGAGGCTTTCGTGGCCGATCTGAGCGACCAGGCCGCGCTCACCAAGGCCTTCACCGGAGCGGAGGGTGTGTATGCCATGATTCCGCCCAGCATGACCAGCCAGGATTTTCGCGGCGATCAGCGCCGCGTGGGCGGAGCAATCGCAGGTGCGCTGCAGCAGGCAGGAGTAAAGCACGCGGTCGTCCTCAGCAGTGTGGGAGCGGACAAACAGTCCGGCACCGGACCAGTAGCCGGGCTGAATGAGTTTGAAGAGATCCTGAACCGGATCGCGGGATTAAACGTGGTCCACTTGCGCGCAGGCTACTTCATGGAGAACACACTGGGCCAGGCAGCGGCGATCCACGCCATGGGTAAGGCCGCTGGACCTCTGCGCGGCGATCTTAAGCTGCCTATGATCGCGACCAGGGACATTGGAAATGCTGCGGCCGAATTGCTGACGGCCCTTGATTTCAAGGGTAAGCAGACGCGCGAACTGCTGGGCCAGCGCGACCTCAGAATGGATGAGGCGACCGCGATTATCGGCAAGGCAATCGAAAAGCCCGATCTCAAGTATGCGCAGGTGCCGGGTGAGCAGATGCGGCCCCTCTTCATTCAGATGGGCATGTCGTTGAACGTGGCAAGCCTGATCCTGGAGATGGCGGAGGCCTTGAACTCCGGGCATATGCGCGCTTTGGAACCGCGGTCCGCCAGGAACACGACAGCTACGCGGTTTGAAACATTCGTCAAGGAAGAGTTTTTGCCGGTGTATCGCGGACAGACGAAAGCAGCCTAGGTGCGCAGGAGGGGCAAAGAAGATCCTATTTCGCTTCTCGGGTTGGGAACAGCGGTCCACGACTATGCCAAGCCTAGTGGACCGCTGTGATGGTTAAAAGTCAGGGTTGAAAGGGATGCTAGGGAGTTGCGTCATTTGGGGCTTGCCTTGCCCCAGTATCTTTGTATATTCCTCGGCGCTGACCTCACGAGCATTTGTGCGACAGAGTACGCGATTGCTTTCATTTTTTGGCATACATCCTCCTTTCTACATTTGGTCTTCTTATGGTAACGCCGGAAACCCGATGGAGTGCTCGATAAATGACCCATGCGCATCAATCCAGTTTCAAATTGGCACCCGATCTGACATACCTGCCTGGAATGACCTCGCCGTTTTCCTTTGATAGACTCGATCAAGCCTGTTCGAATCGGATGGGATGGACCAGCCCAATGCCTAC
>JBAVUZ010000587.1:0-2597 GCA_049697035.1 Candidatus Angelobacter sp.
GTTCAATGAAGTCGGCTTTCCCGTCACCGGGTTTGATATCGACCCGGAAAAAGTAAAGGCCCTGAACAATGGCCGATCCTATATCTATCGCATACCGAAAACCGAGATTGCCGCCGCTGCCGCAAAAGGCTTTTGGGCCACGGACGAGTATTCCCATGCCAAGGAGATGGATGCCCTGATCATCTGTGTTCCTACGCCGCTCAATGAATACCACGAGCCCGACCTGAGCTATATTCGCGAGACCGCCAAAGCCATTGCGCCACACGTCCATGCAGGCCAGTTGATTGTGCTGGAGAGCACCACCTATCCAGGGACGACCGAAGAAGTGCTGATTCCTGTGCTTGAAACCGGCAACAAGGCCAAGCTCAAAGCCGCCCGTCCCGAGCAGGATGATCCAAAAGCAACTTTTCTGGTGGCGTTTTCTCCTGAGCGCGAAGACCCGGGCAATGACACAGTGGCCCGCAAAGATATTCCCAAGGTTATTGGCGGCGTAAACCCGGCGGCTTCAGAAGTTGCTGGCGCGGTGTATAACTCCATCTTTAATCGCGTGGTACCGGTTTCCAGTCCGGCCGTGGCGGAGATGACCAAGCTGCTGGAAAATATCTATCGCTGCGTGAACATTGCGCTAGTCAACGAACTCAAGATGCTCTGCCTGCGCATGAACATCGACATCTGGGAAGTCATCCGCGCTGCCTCGACCAAGCCCTTCGGTTTCCAGCCGTTTTATCCCGGCCCCGGTCTTGGGGGACACTGCATCCCTGTGGACCCTTTTTATTTGTCATGGAAAGCCAAAGAGTTTGACTTTCATACCCGGTTTATCGAACTTGCGGGAGAGATCAACTCGGCCATGCCCTATAACGTGGTTGACGCCGTAACCGCAGCGCTCAACCGCCACAAGAAATCTTTGAACGGATCAAAAGTCCTGGTGCTGGGCGTGGCTTACAAACGCGATATCGATGACCTGCGTGAATCGCCCGCGCTCACCATCATTGAAGAGTTGCAGCGCCGAGGCGCCGACGTTGCTTACAACGATCCTTATTTCCCCAAAGTCGGCCGCGGCCGCAAATATAACCTGCAAATGACCTGCGCTCCGCTGGAAAAGCTGGGCCAGTACGACTGCGTCCTCATCGTGACCGACCACAGCGACTATGACTACAAAAAGATTGTTCAGGAATCGAAGCTTGTGGTGGACTCACGCAACGCGACCAAGGGGATTGAGTCAGAGAAGATTGTGCATTGCTAGGGAGCAGTCAGCACTTAGCCAAAACCCCTCGCCGCAGATTTACGCTGATAGGCGCTGATAAAAAAGTTGGGATTAAAAACTTAGCCGCGATTTCGCGAATGAACACGAATCAAAATTGAAAAATGATTCGCGTATTTTGCGTTGATTCGCGGCTTATACTTTTCGATCAGCGTTCATCAGCAGAAATCTGCGGCCGCTTTTGTTTTTTGCTGCTTGCTGAGTGCTGATGCTCTAGATCGAACTCATGTTCGACAGGAACTGGCTGTTCGAGGGCGTGATGAGAAGCTTGCTTCCCAGGAGCTTTGCAGCCTCGACAGGTGACAGTGGCGCAAGCACCTTACGCAGCACGTGAATCCGCGCCATGTCCGCCGGGTCCATGACGATCTCTTCCCCCTTATTTCGGGAGCGGTGAAGGTTTACCGCTGGATAGATTCCTTGTTCCAAAACTTTCGACTCGAGCACAACCTGTATCGCAACAATCCTCTCAATCTCTTCCAAAAGCATCCCCTCCGCCGGTGTTCGAGTTTCAACCCCGGCAATAGCCATCATCGTCAACGAACCGCCCGCATCATGCACGCCTGTCGCCTCAAAAATCCGCCGCACCTGCCGCACGGCGTACGGATTGAGTGCATGCACTCCCGTCTTATTAGGAAGGGGCAAGACCTCGTGATATGCCTGGGCCAGCCGAGTCAGTGAGTCGATTAACACCAGCACATCTCGCTTCTCCTCCGCCAGGCACTTAGCTTTTGCCATTACGTTCTCAGCTAGATGAATATGATGGGGTTCGAGTTCCTCCGGCGTAGAGACAAAAACTTCTGCTTGGAGAGAACGCTTCCCCGCCGCCGCTTCGTCGTCGTTCTGATCAAGAAGCAGCATCATGACGATCACCTCAGGGTGATTCACCGCAACGGAATAAGCGATAGCCTCCAGGATAAGTTTTTGGCCCGTGTGCCGAGGCCCGCTGATCAAGCCTGCCTGCCCCTGGCCAATCGGCACTAATAGATCGATGAAGCGCGCAAGCAGGTTTTCACGTGTAGTTTCCAGCTTTAGGCGTTTTACATTCATGCGTGTTGGCCTCTTGAGAACTTGAGAGAAAGCAGGACATGCGATCGGAGGGGATTTGGAGCGGTAGTTACAAAGCGGCTAGCGCTGATGCGGAAATCACCGGACATCAGCGCCGGTCACAAACCAGCCGCGAATTTCGCGAACCCACACGAATTGAAAAATGATTCGCGTATTTCGCGTTGATTCGCGGCCTATTATTTTTAATCAGCGTTCATCAGCGCAAATCTGCGGCGATGTTTTTAGCGCTGACTGCTTAGATCGAACTCATATTCGACAGGAACTGCCCGTT
>JBAVUZ010000588.1:0-3261 GCA_049697035.1 Candidatus Angelobacter sp.
TGGCTTGCCATTCACTGAGACCAAAACGTCGCCGCTCTGGATGTGGGCTTTGTCAGCGGGTAGTCCCGGCTCAATCATGCCCACCACGCCCGGCGGATCCAGGCCCACGTCGCCTTCATGGTCCTTGCCTGAAATTTCCGGCACCAGAGTCAGGTCTACGGTTTTATCGCCGCGTAATACCTTGATTGGAACTTGCTGGCCCGGGTTGATGCTGACGCGAATCAAGAACTGTTCCCACGTGGGATTATCAATGCCTTGGACACTGGCGATCCTGTCGCCTACCTGCAAGCCGGCTTTTTCCGCGGGGGAATTGGGAGTAACGAACACCACATCCACGGGAGCTTTGCTGAAAGCGAAATACTCATGATGGAACGTGTAAAGAACTGAGAGCACCACAAAAGCCAGGATGATGTTCATCGCCGGGCCGGCAATCGCCACCAGAAAGCGCTGCCAGCGTGGATGGCTCATGAATTCGCCCGGATCGCCTGTCCGCGCTTCCATGGGATTTTCGCCGGCCATCTTCACATAGCCGCCCAGAGGAAGAAGGCTGATGCGGTAGTCAGTATCACCGCGCTTGAACCCGAACAGCCGCTTGCCAAAGCCGAGGCTAAAGACTTCCACCCGGACCTTGAACAGCTTGGCTACGGCGTAATGCCCGAACTCATGGACAAATACCAGAATGCCCAAAACAAATATGAACGCGACGACGCTGAACGATAATAACTGCATAATGAAGGTGATTTGATATTGTAACTTTAAAGCGCCGCAGCCCGCTACCGGGCGACATGACGCGGCAATTGCTCCTGCGCCAGGCTCCGGGCCTGGGCGTCAATGGCAAGTACCTCTTCTATAGATTCAGGATGGCGGTCTGGCGTTTCATTCATTGTGCGCTCAACCACCTTAGAAATATCGGTAAAACCGATTTCCCGTTTTAGGAAAGCCGCCACCGCGATCTCATCGGCCGCATTCAGGGCTATCGTCTTCGATCCCCCCGCAGCCGCGGCCTCATAGGCCAGCCGCAGGCAGGGGAATTTGTCAGGATCGGGCGGAGCAAAGTCGAGCCGCTTCAGGTCCAGCACATTAAACCGCAGGTCAGATTCAATGCGCTCGGGATAGGTCAGCGCGTAAAGAATAGGCAGGCGCATGTCCGTTACAGAGAGCTGCGCCAGAATGCTGCCGTCATTGAATTCGACGAGAGAGTGAATCGTCGATTGCGGATGAACGATGACCTTGACGCGCTCCGGCGGCATGTCAAAAAGCCGGCACGCCTCGATCACCTCGAACCCTTTGTTCATCAGCGTGGCTGAGTCAATCGTTATGCGCTGGCCCATCTTCCACGTGGGATGGTTTAGCGCCTGTTCCACGGTGATTTTTTCGAAATCAGACTTCGGCGTGCTCAGGAACGGCCCACCGCTGGCGGTGAGCCACACGCGCTCGACCTCATTCATCCTTCCGCCGCGCATGCACTGGTGGACTGCGTTGTGTTCGCTATCGATAGGCAGCAGCGGCTTACCTTGTTTGCGCGCTTCAGTGGTGATCAACTCGCCGGCGGCCACAAGGCATTCCTTGTTGGCCAAGCCAACTTCCTTGCCCGCTCGCACGGCTTCATACGTGGCTTTTAGTCCCGCAACGCCAACAATCGCGCTCACTACAAAATCAACTTCAGGATGCGTTGCCACTCGTACTGTTCCGGCCTGTCCATGGACAACTTCAATGTCGCTCAGGCCTTCAGTTTTAAGTTGCTTGTGAACTTTTTCAGCATCCTGCTCTGAAGCGAGCGAAAGAACTTTGGGCTTCCAGCAACGCGCGTCGTTCAACGCGGCTTCAGTGTTTGAGCCCGCAGCCATGGTGAGCAACTGGAATCGCTCAGGATTGTTTTCAATCACGTTGAGCGTGCTGCGGCCAATGGAGCCGGTGGAACCGAGGATGGCAATGCGTTTCATGGTTGATGCCTGAGCGCCATATAAAGAGCGGGATAGAAAAACCATAATACCGGAGCCGCGAACAGCATCGCGTCAATTCGGTCCAGCAAACCGCCATGGCCCGGGAGCAGCGTCCCAGAATCCTTAACGTCCGCTCCGCGTTTGAAGGCCGACTCCGCCAGGTCGCCCAGCTGGGCAGCAATGTTGACCACAAAACCAAACATGGCGGCAAGCTGCCATCCAGGCGCGTACAGCCGGATATCGGTAAAGAGCAGGCTTTCTGACGGCAGAGCGTGGAGCTTTACTAATGCAGTTCCAAGAGAGTGTATGTAGTGAAAGAGAACAACCGAGACCATGATTGCTCCTACCGTGGAAGCGATGGCGCCTTCCCATGTTTTTTTCGGGCTGATTGTCTGCGCCAGCTTGTGTCTGCCGAAGGAGCGTCCAATGTAATAGGCAAAAATGTCGCCTGACCAGACGACGAGAAGAAAGACAAATACGGTAACGCGGCCATTTTCAAAATGCCCGATGGTTGAGATTTCGCCCAACGTTAACGCCACATAGATGAATCCGAAATAAGAAAACGCCGCCGCCGGTAAAACATCTTTCATGGGCCAGAGAAACATCCCAAGAGCCACCAGGACCAGAGGCAGCACGCGGGCACCGGTTGCGTCGGTTGCCCATCGGTCAAATGCTCTACCAAGATTTTCTATACCAAACGCATTGATTCCAAAAAGACTCTGGCCCAGAAAATACAGGCCGATCGCTACTTCGATTACATAGGCAAACAGCTTTTGCTGGTAATGAAACGCGATGCCGAAATATTCATGTACGGCAAGCACCGCGACCAGCCCAATAAACGCGCTATAAAGCCAGTTCGGCGCCTTGAACAAAATCAGCAGCACCACCGGCACCAGTACCGCCGCGGTAAGGACTCTTTTCATCTAATTTGAGCTGCCTGGAGGAGGTTCGTTCAGGCCGCCATAGCGCCGTTCGCGCGATTGATATTCCTTAATGGCTTCCAGCAGATGCACGCCGTTGAAGTCAGGCCACAGCGTCTTGGTGACGTAGATTTCCGCATACGCCGCCTGCCACAGCAGAAAATTGCTCAGGCGCATTTCGCCGCTGGTGCGGATGATCAGGTCCAACTCCGGCAGGTTGCTGGTGTACATGTGGCGGTTCAGGCTCTCTTCGTCGATCTTAAGGTGGTCCAGCCCGCCATTGCTGGCGGCGGCGTTCACCATGGATTTGCAGGCGTCCACAATCTCTGAGCGCGATCCATAATTCAGGGCCAGCGTCATGACCATGCCGGTATGGTGTGCCGTTTGCTCCTTGGCCC
>JBAVUZ010000589.1:0-9341 GCA_049697035.1 Candidatus Angelobacter sp.
CAGCCCGCCAGTTCCACCCAGGCGCCGTTAACGCTCACGTTGCAAGACGCTTTAAATCGTGCGCGAGCCAATAGTGTCGCGTTCCAGGCCGCGCTTACTGACCAGGGAATCGCACATGAGGACAAGGTGCAGGCACGCGCCGGACTGCTGCCCAGCGTGAACTATAACAACGAGTTTATTTATACACAGCCCAACGGCACTCCTTCAGGTGTATTCATTGCCAACAACACGGTGCATGAGTACCTCAGCCAGGGCAATATTCATCAGGTAATCGGGTACACCAACTACGCGGACTACCGGCGTGCGCGTGCGCTTGAAGCAGTAGCGCGCGCCAAGGCCGAGGTCGCCAAGCGCGGTCTGGTGGTGGCCGTGGTGCAGGGCTATTACGGACTCATCGCATCGCAGCGTAAATACGCCAACGTGCAGCAGGCTGCGTCGGAAGCGCAGCAGTTTCTTAGCCTGAGCCAGAAGCTGGAAAATGGTGGAGAAGTTGCGCACGCTGATGTAATCAAAGCCCAGATTCAATTCAACGATCGCCAGCGCGATTTGCGTGAAGCCCGGCTTGCGATGGACAAGAGCCGGCTGGATCTGGCCGTGCTCCTGTTTCCTGATTTCAATCTGAATTTCACCGTGGTCGATGATGCTCAGCTTGCTCCGCCGCTCGTAAGCTTTGACGAGTTCGTTAAGGTGGCACTGAACCGCAACCCCGATGTTCGCGCCTCAAGCGCTGGTTTTCAGGCGGCCAAATTTGAGGTTGCGTCCGCTCAGAGCGCCTATTTTCCCACGCTTACGCTCGATTATTTTTACGGCATTGATGCGCCACACTTTGCCGCGCACGAACCCGACGGGACGCGCAACCTTGGCTATTCCGTGGCCGCCACCTTGAATATTCCCATATGGAACTGGGGCGCGACGCACAGCAAAGTTGTGCAAGCTAACTTGAGACGCAAGCAGGCCCAGCGCGAACTTACCATGGCGCAACGCAAACTCCAGGCGGACATGCGGGAACTCTATGCCGAAGCTGAGGCCGCGCACGCCGAACTCGAATTGCTGAAAAGTTCAGCCGACCTGGCAGCCGAGAGTCTGCGGCTGACAATTCTGCGCTATCAGGGCGGGGAATCGACGGTGCTGGAAGTTGTGGACGCGCAGAATACGCTCACCCAGGCACGCAATGCGTTCAGTGATGGCGAGGTCCGCGCGCGCACCGCCGTGGCAAACCTGCAAACTCTAACAGGTACAATGTGAGTGTCAGGTTCTATGAATAATAAGCGTAACGCTGGCCGCGTTGTCTCGCTCGTCACACTGGCGCTGGCTGTTTCTTTCGTCACCGCAGGTTGCGGCAAAGGTGAAAAAGAAGAAGTGCCTCAGGTCAGCGTGCAAGCCGCGACCGCTGCTACCACCGACATCTCTCGCGTGGTGAACACTGAAGGCATTATTTTTCCTGTTGCGCAGTCCGCAATCACGCCCAAGATCAACGCGCCTGTAAAGAAGTTCTATGTAGTACGCGGACAGAAAGTAAAGCAGGGACAGCTGCTGGCGACGCTCGAAAATCGCGATCTCTCCGCCGCGGCGCTGGATAATAAGGGCGCTTACGAGCAGGCTGAAGCCGCTTACAGCACCAGCATCGGCGCGACCTTGCCGGAAGAAAACGCTAAAGCCGAGCTTGACGTGCAGACTGCCCAGCAGGAACTGGACGCGCAGCAGAAGCTCTATAACAGCCGGCAGGACCTTTTTAAGCAAGGCGCGCTGCCGCGCAAAGATCTTGATGCCGCCGCGGTATCGCTGGCCCAGGCCAAAAGCGCCTACAACATCGCCAGGAAACATCTGGACGGATTAAATGCAGTCGGCAAGCAGGGCGCTATCAAGACAGCCAACGGGCAGCTGACATCGGCAAAAGGGAAGCTGCTGAATTCTGAAGCGCAGCTCAGCTATTCTGAAGTGCGCAGCCCAATTGCCGGCTTCGTTACGGACCGCCCGCTTTACCCCGGCGAAATGGCTTCCACATCCGCGCCACTGCTCACGGTGATGGACATTTCGCAGGTCATTGCCAAGGCGCACATTCCTCAGAGCGACGCGCTGCAACTCCACAAAGGTGACGCTGCCACCATTTCGCTGGCAGGCCTGGAAAAGCCAATTAACGGTAAGGTGTCTCTGATCAGTCCGGCGCTCGATGCGAACAGCACTACCGTTGAGGTCTGGGTGCAGGCGCCGAATACTGACCAGCTTTTGCGTCCCGGAACCACGGCGCAGATTGCCATCACGGCGCAAACTGTCAAGGATGCATTGGTGGTGCCCGCTGCGGCGCTGCTCAATGCCAAAGGTGACGCAGCTCAGGTGATGGTGGTGGACTCACAAAGCCAGGCCAGCAGCCGCGACGTCAAGACTGGCATTGCAACAGGGCAGCAGGTGCAGATTGTTTCCGGCCTCAAGCCCGGAGAAGTGGTGGTGACTGAAGGGGCATACGGCCTTCCCGACAAGACGAAAGTCAAAATCGAAAAGCCGGAAACAGAAGCTTCCGGCGCAGATGCCAAAGACAAAGATACAGATAAAGATGATGACGAAAAGGGAAAGCCTGATGCGGGCAGCAAGAAAGCCGCGCAACCCAAAGCCAACAGCAAGAATGGCGGCGGCTCAAAGGATTAAGTCCAGATGGCGGACGAACCCAAGGTCACGAACCATACCGACGTGAAGGGCATCGCGCCGCGCCGCCACTGGCTGGCGCAGAATTCCACTACTGTTATCTTTCTCATCATTGTGATCGCGCTGGTAGGCGGCTATCAGGCTTTTAATATTCCGATCGCGGTATTTCCCTCTACGGATTTTCCTCGTATCGTGATTGGCATTGATAACGGCGTGATGCCGATCGACCAAATGATGGTCACCATCACGCGCCCGGTGGAGCAGGCCGTGAACAGCGTGCAAGGCCTGGAGATGGTGCGTTCCATCACCAGCCGCGGATCAGCGGAGGTCGACTTGTTCTTTAACTGGCAAGTTGACATGTTTCAGACGCTCCAACTGGTTGATTCGGCCCTGTCAAAAGTTGCAACCGAACTGCCGCCAACCGCAAAGGTTGAAAGCCATCGGCTGACCTTTGCATCATTTCCCATTCTTGGCTACAGCCTCACGTCAGATTCGGTGCCGCAAAATCGGCTGTGGGAGATGGCGACCTATGACATCGCTCCGCGTCTGAATCGCATGACCGGCGTCGCCACGGTGATTGTGCAAGGCGGGCAGGAGCCGGAATTCCAGATCACTCCCAGCCCAGCAAGGCTGCTGGCGACATCCGTGACGATAACGGACATCTTGAATGCGGTAAAGGCCACGAATCTTGTGGATTCTCCCGGACTGTTTGAGCGCAACCACCAATTAGTGCTCGGCTTGGTAAGCGGGCAGGCGCGCAACGCTGACGATCTTGCAAATACTGTCATCAAAAACACGCCTGCGGGACTTCCGGTGCGCGTCGGCGACGTTGCTACAGTCCAGCAGTCGGTCAAGCCGCTATACACCATTGTCCGGGCGGACGGAAAACCTGCCGTACTGCTGAACATTAATCGCCAGCCAGACAGCAATACCGTGGCGGTGGCCAATGAAGTGCATGACGAAGTAGCGCGCATACGCAGCACGCTGCCTCCGGGAATCCGAATTACGCCTTTTTACGACCAATCCGGTCTTGTGAAGGATTCCATCAGTAGTGTGCGCGACGCCATTCTGCTAGGGCTGATTCTTTCTGCCATTGTGCTGGTAGTTTTTCTGCGTGATTGGGGAAGCTCGATTGTGGCCGGGTTGGTGATTCCGGTCACGATTTTTATCACTTTCATGGTGCTCAAGCTGCTGGGCCAGAGCTTTAACCTGATGACGCTGGGCGGCCTTGCCGCCGCCGTGGGACTAGTAATTGACGACGCGATTGTCGTGGTGGAAAACATTGTGCTGCATCGCGACGCCGGCGAAGGCAAGATTGAAGCCATGCAGAGCGCGCTTTCTGAGATTACCGTTCCGTTAATTGGTTCCACTCTCACTCCCATTGTTGTGTTCCTTCCACTAATCTCCATGACGGGCGTGAATGGAACGTTCTTCCGCGCGCTGGCCGTGACCATGTGCGCTGCGCTATTGACGTCGTTAGTTCTCGCGCTTACATGGACGCCAACACTGAGCCTTTTTCTGCTGCGACGTAAGGAAACTGAAAGCGCAAATGTGGCGTCCAATGGCGACGTAGACTCTGAGATCCGCAAGCTCATGGCTGCGGAAGAATCTTCCATGAAAGGCTTCTTCGGCCGGATTATCGAGTTTTACGAACGCTGGCTGCGTCGCGCGCTGGAGCACCCAAGGACGTTGCTGGCGGGCGCGGCAGTGCTCATCCTCGTCTCATTTGGAGCCTTCTATTTCCTGGGCTCAGACCTTCTTCCGGAAATGGATGAAGGCGGTTTCATCCTGGACTACCTGACGCCGCCCGGCAGCTCATTACAGGAAACCGACCGCATTGTGGGCCATCTAGAAAAGATGCTGCAGGAAACGCCGGAAGTGGAAAGCACCTCTCGCCGCACAGGGTTGCAGCTTGGTCTGGCGGCCGTGACTGAGGCGAACCGCGGCGATATCTCAGTCAAGTTAAAAGCGAATCGCAAGCGGGCGACGGACGACGTGATTGCGGACCTGCGGGCGCAGATAAAGCGGGAGGAGCCTGCCGTAGATGTGGATTTCCCCCTGATCTTGCAGGACATGATTGGCGATCTGACCGGCGCGCCGGAACCAGTGGTCATTAAACTGTTTTCTGAGGATTCCAAGCTGCTGGAAGAGCAGGCTCCGCGCGTGGCCGACGCTATCGAAAAAATTAAAGGCGTGGTTGATCTCAAAAATGGCATTGAGAACACCATGAGTGGTCCGGCAATGGAGTTCCGTGTGAACACCACCGTGGCTGCCAAAGCCGGATTTACCGCCGAAGAGGTTTCCACCGACGCAACGGCGGTCTTGGAAGGCGCCACAGCGGCCAATCCGCTGATTGCCAACAACCGCGCTTACAACATACGAGTGCGCTTCCCGGAACAGAACCGGGCGTCCATGGATGCGATGAGCAATACGCTGCTGGTCAGTTCGTCCGGCAGGACGGCGACGCTGGGCTCTCTGGCGCAGATCAATGAACTTCCTGGGCAAACCGAAATCACGCGGGAGAACCTGCAACGGCTGGTGGAGGTGACCGCGCGCCTGGAAGGCATGAGCCTGGGTACCGGCGTCGCCAAAGTACAGAAAGTTGTTTCTGGATTGCATCTGCCATCTTCTATCCGGGTGAGTTATGGCGGTCTTTACGCACAGCAGCAGAGTGATTTTCATGACATGGCCATGGTGCTGTTGCTGGCGATCGTCCTGGTCTTCACCGTGCTGTTGTTTGAATTCCGTAACTTCTCCGCTCCCGTGGCAATTCTGAGTTCTGCTTTGCTTTCGATTTCCGGTGTGTTTCTGGCGCTGTTGGTTACGGGCAAGACCGTGAATCTGGCGTCACTGATGGGGATGATCATGGTGATCGGCATCGTGGCCAAGAATGGCATCCTGTTACTGGATGCGAACCAGAAATTTTCGCATGCCAACTTTGAGCCGGAAGAAGCGATGGTCCAGGCTGGACGCCGCCGCTTGCGTCCTATCTTTATGACCGCGCTGGCGACCATGGCGGGCATGTTGCCGCTGGCATTTGCGCTGGGTGCCGGATCAGAAATGCTGCAACCTTTGGCGATTGCCGTGATCGGCGGCATCCTGGTCTCGATGGTGCTTTCTCTCATCGTGACGCCTGCCGTTTATTTCTATCTGGGAAAACGTCGATCCCAAGGCTAAATCTCCGGCTCTTTGGTGTAACCAATTCACACCAAAAGGCTCAATAGAGATGTCCAGAGGATATGATCGGCGCGCCAGGATTACTGAACCCAATGGACTACCCATGAATGATCGCGAACTGCCGATCTAAAGCCACAAAGTCAATAGATCTCGCATTTGGGAATAGCCAGAATCATTGGGATGTATGCCGTCAACTGTGTAGTCAGATTGTCCATTGAACAAACCGGAGAAATCGACGACGGTCACTCCGGGCATCAGGCTGATGCTGTTATTCAATGGAGTGCGCCACATGTCATAGAAGGTGACGGGCGCGGCGCCTGTAGGCAACATCCATGGAGCCGGGTGCGCTGGATCGTACGCATAAACGGTGCAGATGATGACCTTGACGCCTTTGGCGGTAGCCATGGCCGCCATACTTTGTAGATCATCGGCGGGATTGCCAAAATTATCCTGGAAAAGATTGTTCCACCCAGCCATAATCACAATGGTCTTGGGCGGCGTGACGCTAACGCAAGTGAGCGGGAACGTTGAATTGCCATCCAGCCCGTGGCAGACCTTATTGCCTGACAAAACGTCCGGCAGGAGTGCTTTTAATTGGTCGGTGCGATAGCCGAACATGCCGCCATTAACATATTGCTTGCCGAGGAAATAATCATCCAGGTTCCAGGCGCCGAAGATGGAATCGCCAAAGAAGATCGTGGACGGCTGGGGTGATTGAGGGCGAGTCGTTCCGCCGCACCCAACTAAGAGCAATAGCAGGGCAAGCGTCGTGATTTTCATTCCCGCAAAGGGTAAACCAGACTTGCTGAAAATGGGAGATGAAAGTAGTCCAGCGTCTGTAGTGCTGTGAAAATTAATAGTTTTAACGTAGCAAAGCCGTTCAGCAACTCTGAATCTGATTGATTTCAGGGCAAAAATAAAGGTATAGTGCCTCTGTAATATGCGGCGATCTTTAGCCATCACGGTTATTCTTGCTTTGTTTTCATCCATGCTTTCGCCGATGATGGCGGCGGCGTGCACCGGAACAGGCAAGGCAGTTTCCTGCCACGCGGTGGCAATGGACCATTGTGATCGTCCGATGCACCAGCACCACCATCATGCGGCCGCGCCAGAGTCAAAAACGGCTTTCTCCGCGGCGCCCGATGATGCCAAATGTCCCATGGATTGCTGCACTCCCGGACATCTGCGGAGCGGCGCAACAATTTCCACGAACCCCAATCTTCCTCCACCGGCAGTGAGCGACCGCGAGATTCACCTGGTTGCGGTTGTGTTCACGGTTGCCGGCTTTTCTTCCCATACTGATCGCGGTCCTCCTCTCATCTAAGGCACAGCCCAAAGCAGAGAAGTAATAGCTGGGTTAGTTCTCGGCCTGTTTGCGCATTGTCTCTGCCTCCAAGCTTGCTCTAAAGCGCGGCCATTTGTTCCGGCTGTGTTGCAGACTCCTTTGCAGATTTTCTGTTCAAAGGAGAAGCCGGTTTGCTGTTTGGCGGGAAAAAAATTGGAACCTGACTGCGGTTCCTCCGGGGAATCAAGATGTCAAAACGATTTATTGCGATCATAAGTTTGCTGGCGCTGCTCTCATGTTTGCCGGCCACAGCTTCAGTGTTTGGAACAATCAAGGCCATTGTTCACGATCCGCAACACCGGCCCGTGCAGGGCGCCCAGGTTGAAGCGAAGAGCCGCACGTCGGACTTTAAAACGTCCGGCACGACAAATGAAGAAGGCATGGCGCTTCTTTCGAACGTTCCTGTCGGCGAATATGACGTGACGATAATCTCGCAGGGATTCAGTGGCGCGCAGCAGTCCGTAACAGTGAGTTCCGGCAACGTGCAGGAAATGCATTTTGCGCTGGCACTGGCGCAGCACCAGGAAACCGTGGAAGTTTCGGGAGCGCCGGAAACGGTGGACCCTTCTTCGCCGGTGCCCCAGACGCTGGTCAACAGGAGTGATATTGCCCAGACGCCGGGCGCTGACCGCACCAACTCCATGGCCATGATCACGGATTATGTTCCCGGAGCTGCCATGGTGCATGACCAGTTGCACGTGCGCGGCGGACACCAGGTGACATGGGAGATTGACGGAGTGCCTGTTCCGAACACCAATATTGCCACCAATGTGGGTCCGCAGTTTGATCCTAAAGATATCGACTACATGGAAGTGCAACGCGGCAGTTTTTCGGCTGAGTCTGGAGATCGCACGTTCGGCGTGTTCAATGTGGTTCCGCGTACCGGCTTTGAGCGCGCTCATGAGGCCGAGCTTGTTACCAGTTTTGGCAGCTTCAACTCCACTGACGACCAGTTGAGTTTTGGTGACCACAATGATCGCTCCGCGTATTACGTGAGCCTGAGCGGCAATCGCACGGACCATGGATTGGAGACACCAACTAGTGACAACCTGCATAACCAGGCCGATGGCGGCGGCGTATTTACTTCCCTGATCCTGAACGCAACACCCACAGACCAGCTTCGCTTTGTAGGTTCGGCACGCACTGATTTTTTTCAGGTACCGAATGATGGCGATCTGCAAGCTGCGGGCGTTCGTGACCGCGAACGCGAGCAGGACATCTTTGCAAATCTTTCCTGGATTCATACCTTTGGCCCGGGAGTGTTGTTGACGCTGGCTCCTTCATACCACTTTAACCGCGCGGCGTTTGAGGGACTTGGAGCCGCCGATCAGAGGCTGGTAACAACAGACAATCGCGCATCATCCTATGTGGGCGGGCAGGGTTCACTCAATGTGGTTAAGGGCCGGCACAATGCCAGTATTGGATTTTATGGCTTTGCCCAGCATGACAACACGCTGTTTGGCCTGACCGGCACAAATGATGTGGGAGATCCGGTGGATGCCCATCCACCTCGGCAAAAAGTCAGCGGCGATCTTGAGGCAGTCTGGATACAGGACCAGTACAAAGCGTCCTCATGGCTATCATTGACAGCGGGTGTGCGCTTTACCCGCTTTGCCGGGCTACTAACGGAAACAGTGGGCAGTCCGCGCTTAGGAGTGGCCATTCAGGTCCCGCATCTGCAGTGGATTTTGCGAGCCTCTTATAGCCGTTACTATCAGGCGCCTCCGCTGGATACGATTTCTCCTGACATTCTTGGTGTCTCGCCTGATCAAGGATTTCTGCCGTTGCGCGGCGAGCGTGACGAGCAACGCGATATCGGGTTGACTATTCCCTTACGGGGATGGGTGCTGGAGTTCGACCAGTTTCGTACCGGTGCGCACAACTTCTTTGACCATGACGCTCTGGGAAATTCAAGCTTGTTCATTCCGCTTACGATCGCAGGGGTTCGGATTGTGGGTTATGAGGCTACGGTGCGCTCGCCCAAGTTATTCAAGAAGATTGATCTGCATCTGGCGTACTCACATCAGTCCGTGGAAGGCTCGGGCGGAGTCACCGGGGGACTTACGGATTTTGCTCCGCCTGCCGCAGGTTTCTTCTTCCTGGACCACGACCAGCGCCAGACGCTGAGCACTGGGTTTACGGCTGTACTGCCGCATAAAAGCTGGCTTTCCGGCAACGT
>JBAVUZ010000590.1:0-3048 GCA_049697035.1 Candidatus Angelobacter sp.
TTAACTTTTATCTACGTCAAAATTTATTCTCGTTCGACAAGGATTTAAAATTGCCACGCTCACGCTAAATGCCAATTGCTATTTGCTAATTGCTCATGCTCCTCCACATCAATGGCGAACAACGCGACTTCCCCGACGGCCTGACGGTGGCTGCACTGGTCGCGCAACTCGGCATGAAGCCCGACCGCGTGGCCGTGGAGTTGAACCTGGAAATCGTTGCCCGCACCCAGTGGCAAACAACGACGCTCAAGGATGGAGACAAACTGGAGGTGGTCCACTTTGTCGGCGGCGGGACGGCCAGCCGCAGTGAACTCACAGAAAATCCGCAGCCGCTCCCAAAAGAACCAGCGGCGGTTGCGGGCTGGCAATGCCCCACCTGCGCTGCTCAGGTGAGCGGCAAGTTCTGCCCGGATTGTGGCGAGAAGAAACTGGGCGCCGCAGATCTCTCAATCCGGCATTTTTTCACTCATGCTCTGGGCGAGTTCTTCCATTTTGACTCGAAGATTTTTCGTAGTTTCGGGCTACTCTTCACCAGGCCCGGATTCCTCACCGCCGAGTATCTGCGCGGCTGCCGCAAGCCTTACCTGCATCCTTTTCAACTGTTCTTTGTGTCGAACCTGATTTATTTTTTCGTGCAGCCTTACATCGGATGGTCAGGCCTGCGCACCACGCTCGACATCCAGGTGCACATGATGTCATACAGCAATTTCGCGTCGCGATTGGTGGCGCAGAGATTGGCCGCCAAAGGCATCACTCTCACACAGTTCTCTCATTCCTTTAACCACGTGGTTGACGTGCAGGCCCGCTCCCTTGTGCTGATCATGGTCCTGCTCTATGCCATACTTCTGGCCGTCCTGCAGTGGCGCAAGAAACAATTTTTCGGCCAGCATCTGGTTTTCAGCCTGCATTTCACGGCGTTCTGGCTGATGGCCATCTTCGTCGCATTGTACCCCGGCGTTTCTCTCCTGTTGCGATTCGCCATGAGGCACGGCGTGAGTCTTCCTTCCACGAACTGGGACAACCTTATCTTCCCTATCGCACTTCGCTGTTGCTTATCTACAGTTTTCTTGCCCTGCGCACTGCGTACGGCGAACCGGCCCTCGTATCATTCGCCAAGGCGCTCGTTCTCGTAGCAGCATTTCACTACGCTCTCGATGCATATCGCTTCATTCTCTTCCTGACGGCCCTCTACGCTTCCTGAGCAACTCTGCTTGCGGACTTTCCTGTTGACTTTCTAGATACTGCTCCTAAAATGAATCAAACATTTATAGGAAGAAATGTTTTAAACATTTCTTCAGGGCCCCGTTCGGGCGCGTTCTTTGCGCGTGAATGGGCAGCTACAAGCAATGGACCAGCGTTTTACATCGGCGCAGGTGGTGAAGCTTACGGGTATCACGCCGCGGCAGCTTCAGTGGTGGGACGAGCGCGGCATTGTGCAGCCGGAACGCAAAGGTCGCATTCGGCTTTACTCGTTCGATGACCTCACGGAGATCGCTGTCATTTGCGCTCTCCGCCGCAAGGGGTTCCCACTGCAACGCGTCCGCCGCATCATGAAGTTCCTGCAAAAGGAATTCGGCAGGCGGCTGGCGGAAGCGGTGAGCAATGGATCGGAGTATCACCTCTTGACCGACGGAAAACGCATCTACTTGGAAAACTCAGAGCGCCAGGTGATCGACATTCTCAAGAACTCGCGCCAGCCTTTGCTGGGGATCTGCTTGAGTGACGCTGTGAAGGAAGTCCGGGCTGAGATATTCAACCGCCGTCCGGCACAGAAGCAGTCGGCGAGAAACGCGGGCAGAAGGCGAAGTTCGTAAATAGCCGGCTGCGCGCGCATGAATGCAGGTCCTAAAAAAGGGAGAAAACAAAGTGGCGGAGGTGACCATGGTGGCAGAGCTAAACATCGTGACGGAATGGCTTCCGGAACAAATGGAGCCGGGAACAATCTTTGTGCTGGAAAATGCGGGCGAGGTCGGCGATCAGGAAGATCCTTACTGGGCCGTGCTCTCCTGCCCGGAATGCGGCACCCTGGGCTTGATCACGCGCAGGCAGATGCGCGGCGTGGTGCCGGTGATCTGCGGATCCAACACCTGTCCCGCGCAGTTTGTAATCATTGATGAACAAGTGGTACCGCGACGGCCCAACTAGCACGGGAACCAGAATTATTGATTCAACAACTCCGCTCACTGCGGGTCAGTTCAGTTTGCGCGTTTTTTCAGAGACTTGTCGTTCGATGGCAATTCGTGCCGAAGATGCGCGCCTTTCCCTCACCAATTACAATCTACGTAGATGATTCGCACACTTGAATGGACCAGCCAGGGAGTCCGCTTTATTGATCAAACGCGATTGCCCATGGAAGAAGTCTTTGTGACCTGCGGCACTTACCAGGAGGTTGCAACAGCCATCCGCGACATGATTGTTCGTGGTGCGCCGGCCATTGGCGTGGCTGCTGCCATGGGCATTGCGCTCGGCGTCAAGCATTCCGCTGCTCCAGACATAGCAACCCTGCGCACTGAATTCGGCCAGATCTGCCGAACCATGGGAGAAACACGGCCTACGGCCGTAAATCTTTTCTGGGCCATCCGCCGTATGCAGCAGACGTTTGAAGCTTCGGCACCGCAGGGTGTGCACCAGGTGAAGATCAACCTGGTGGAAGAAGCACAAAAAATGCTGGTGGAAGATATTGCCGCGAATGAAGCCATGGGACGCCACGGCGCCACGCTTATGCCTTCGTCCGGCGGAGTGCTCACGCACTGCAATGCGGGCGCGCTGGCGACGTGCGGTTACGGCACTGCGCTCGGCGTCATCCGCTCGGCCATCTCTTCAGGCAAAAAGCTGCATGTCTTCGCCGATGAAACGCGCCCGTTCCTGCAAGGCTCAAGGCTCACCGCATGGGAGCTGATGAAAGACGGGATTCAGACGACGCTCATCGCGGACAACATGGCCGGCGCAATGATGCGCCAGGGCAAGATCAAGGCTGTGATCGTGGGCGCGGACCGCATTGCCGCCAACGGCGACGTGGCCAACAAGATTGGCACGTACAGCGTGGCC
>JBAVUZ010000591.1:0-3806 GCA_049697035.1 Candidatus Angelobacter sp.
GTGATCATGTTTTCTGAAGCGATTGCCAATGAACTCAAGGGCAGCGGTGTGACGGTCACGTGTTTTTGCCCCGGAGCGACTGCAACTAACTTTGCTGAGCGCGCCAAGATGGAAGAATCGCGGCTGTTCAAGATGGGAGCAATGAAGTCGCGCGATGTTGCGATTGCTGGCTATAAAGGGATGATGGCGGGAAAAGGCCTGGTTATTCCCGGCGTGATCAATAAGACACTTGCGATGTCTGTGCGGTTCAGTCCGCGAAAACTGGTGACAGCAATTTCCAGAAGCCTGCAAGAGAAAGCAAAGTAGCGACTTAAAGAGTTTGCTGCGCATCCAATGCCTCTATTGCTGTAAGCCAATTTCAGGAGAACAAAAGATGGCGGTTTCGTGGAACAAAGATGTAGACGCTGCTCTCAGCCAGGCCAAGGCACAACACAAGCCGGTACTGGTTGACTTTAGCGCCGCTCCCGCTTGAGGGGCATGCGCTCGGCTGGAAGCCGAATCGTATGCTGACCCGCAACTCGCATCGTTCATCGATCAGAACTTTGTGCCCATCGCAGTCCACATCAAGGAAAATCCCGCAGGGTTTCATCGCTTTGATTCAGTCTGGACGCCAACCGCGCTGGTGCTGGACGAAAACGGCAAAGAGCGGCACCGCATAGAAGGTTATCTACCAAAGGACGAATTTGCCGCGCAGTTGCTGCTGGGACTTGCGCGGGTCGCCTTCATGCAAAAGAAGTGGGGAGACGCGGAAAAGATTTATGACGAAATCCTTCTGAAATATCCCAACAGCGAGGCCGCACCGGAATCTATTTACTGGAAGTCTGTGAGCCAATACAAAGGCAAGCACGATCACACGGTGCTGGGCGAAGCGCAGAAAACCCTACAGCAAAAATATCCCAACAGCATTTGGGCCAAGAAGGCAATTCCTTGGGCGTCCTAATTGTCTCGGCAAAAAAGATGAAGCGGCAGAGTTGATTCTGCCGTTTTACTACTTTGCGTACAAGTTCGGCTGCAACACTGAGCGCCGAAGCGTTGTTCCGAAGTGAAACTGGAACTCTGGAAATTTATATCCTTTCCCGTTTCGGGGCGGCAATTCTTGTTAATATTCGGCTCAATCCCGTCACTGCGGAGCTTAAGCAGCGCACGGGCAAGAGCAAGACCGCCTCTGCGTCCAACCAATGCAGGAGCGCAATCATGAAAGCTTTCCGCAGCGTTGCATGAAAGTTGTCATGAAAAAGGAGAATCAATCATGAAGAAGAAAATCCAGACTCTTTTGTTTGCGATTATGGTCACTCTGGTTCTCGGTGCCGGAACGCTTTCGGCGCGGCAGCTGCGAAGCCAGCCCAAGGGCATTGCCTGCGGCGGCTTTGTGTGTGGTGTTTTCTCGCCTGGTGGTCCTTTTGAGGGATGCCCCTTCGGTTGTCTCTGCGTTTTGCCGGACGATGGGTCCACCACTGGGTTTTGTTCGAAGTCTTTCCAATCATCCAAGACGCCAGGAAAATAGTCCAATGTTGCACGGCAACAGATATCCCAACAACGTTTGGGCCAAGAAAGCAATTCCCCGGTCGGCCTAACCCGCGTGTACAGCAGCCTTAGCAGCGGTGGAGACGATCTGCCGCTTCACATTTTCCGCCTGCAATAAATGGCGGCGCTGATGAGCCATCATCCATGGGAAGCTGGCCGCAAGTCTTTGACGCAGAGGCGAGAAAAACGGTCCTACCTTGATCTTTGCCAGATTCAGCCCTGCTGATTCGCGGATGAGCCGCAGCCATTCATCCTGCGCTTTCATAAAGTCCGGCAGAAGTTTGGCCGGCTCATCGATTGCGGCAGGCGGACGCACGTTCTTTGGAGCGCGAATTCTGAACTTGGGAGGAGGCTCGGCGATCCAGACCAGAAGGCGTCCTTTTAAACCGATATCGAATGGCCCGGCTCCAACTTTCTTGTCGTGCCGGGCTTGCGCAATGGCTTTTTCCATCAATGGCTGCACGACTGCGGCTGTGGCATTGAGATGCAGAATGCATTCCGCGATGGACCACTTGCCCGCTTCCGGTTGTGTGGTGAGTTGTTCTGTAGTGAGTCCACCCACTACGCCTCCAGCGCGCTGGCGAGCCTCCTGGATTTCACGGGCACATCGATCGACATCAAAGATCATCGGTAGAACTCCTGCGCGGAAAGTTTAGCATCTGTTCAATCAGACGAGCGCGCCGTGCCGTTGCTACTCCCACTCGATGGTTCCTGGCGGCTTGGACGTAATGTCATACACCACGCGATTAATGCCGCGGACTTCATTCACAATGCGCGTGGAAATTGCCTTGAGCACTTCATACGGCAGCGGGACCCAATCGGCGGTCATACCGTCTTCAGAATGCACGGCGCGGATAGCACAGGTGTAAGCGTAGGTTCGCTGATCACCCATTACGCCCACGGACATTACCGGCAGCAGCACGGCAAACGACTGCCAGATCTGCGTGTAGAGGCCCGCGCGCCGGATTTCATTCACAACAATTTCGTCGGCCTCTTGAAGTAGCGCGACGCGCTCCGGCGTGACTTCGCCAAGGATGCGCACGGCCAACCCGGGGCCGGGGAAAGGCTGGCGCTGCAAAATCTCTTCCGGCATGCCCATTTCCCTGCCGATGCGGCGAACTTCATCCTTAAACAAATCCTTTAAGGGTTCAATCAGTTTAAGCTTCATCTTGTCCGGCAGGCCGCCGACGTTGTGGTGAGACTTAATGGTCTGCGAAGGGCCGCGCACGCTGCGGGATTCAATAATGTCAGGATAAAGCGTTCCCTGCACCAGCCAGTCCACTTTGCCGATCTGCTGTTCCAACCGATGGGCTTCCTGATCAAAGACTTCAATAAATTCATTGCCAATAATCTTGCGCTTCTTTTCAGGATCAATGACGCCGGCAAGTTTGTTAAGAAAACGATCTGTAGCGTCAACGGCGACCACATTCAGGCCTAGGCGGTCACGCAAGTTCTGCTGGACTTTTTGAAATTCATTCTTGCGCAGCACGCCATTGTTTACGAACACGGAGATCAGGCGGCGGCCGATGGCTTTATCGACCAATGTGGCGGCAACGGCTGAATCCACGCCGCCGGAGAGCGCGCAGATGACTCTTCCCTGCTCGCCCACGGTCTGGCGCACCTGGCGGATGGTTTCGTCGATAAAGTGCTGCGGCGTCCAGTCACCGCGAGCCCCGCAGATGTTGACGACGAAGTTGCGCAGCAGATCGACGCCGCGCTTGGTGTGATGAACTTCAGGATGAAACTGCACCGCCCATATCTTCTGCGATTCATTTTCCATCGCAGCCAGGGCATTGCTGCTGCGGGCCACCACGCTAAAGCCGCCGGGCAGTTCGAGCGCTTCGTCGCCGTGAGACATCCATACGTTGAGCGATGGCGGCAGGCCTTCAAACAAACGCGATTGGCCTTTGACGTTAATTTCCGCGTGGCCGTATTCACGTTTAGGGCCGGGACGGACTTTGCCGCCGAGCTTGTGCGTGATGAAGTGCAGGCCGTAACAGATGCCGAGGACGGGGAGGCCAAGGGCAAGAACGCGGTCATCGGCCGGCGGCGCGTCGTGATCGTAAACGGAAGATGGGCCTCCGCTCAGGATGATGCCGACAGGCCGATAGCCTTTGATCTCATCCAGCGGGGCGGTACAAGGCAGAACGACGGAAAATACTTTGAGTTCGCGGATGCGGCGCGCAATGAGCTGCGTGTATTGCGAGCCAAAGTCGAGAATGACGATGGATTGTTCTTCCACGAACAATTATTTCTGATTCGCGCCAGACTGTAAAGGTAAA
>JBAVUZ010000592.1:0-1782 GCA_049697035.1 Candidatus Angelobacter sp.
CCCTGATTTTCCAGCGCCGGCTGGTCGCGGTTAAACAGGAATCCGCCGTCTTCCGCCGCCTGATTGGCCGGCGCAGCGTTCAAGTCTGCGGATTGAAGCACGTTTGCCGCCCGTGATTGTGCGGACATGCCGGGCTGCAGCAACAGCGCTTTCAGTTCCCGCAGCGCAATCCAGAGACCCAGCATGATCACGCCGGTGCAAGCCACAATGGCACCGGCGAGAATCAAGGTGTTGCCGAAGCTGAGGTCGAGTTGGATTCCCAGACCGATCGTCAGGAGGCCGCCCAGTAGCAAGCCAATCCCGCCGATCAACAATACCGCCATTATCGACCTCATTCCCGGGCTGCGCCCGAAATGCGCCCAAATCATTCCCGCCACAATACCGTCATATTGTGCACAGCGCCAACGGGCAATTGCCGGGACCGTTCCCGCAAGCGATTAGCATTTTCATCCGGCTTGTCATCCCTGCGTGTAAAGCTCTTGGTTTTCCGACGATTGCCGCGATGCAACAGGAAAAATACGCCACAATTGCCACTTACTTGGAAACCGAACTGCGCTATATGGAAGCCAGGGAATGAGGCCCCAAAAGCGCTCTAGCTGGGCCAACGGGACGCCGGGTTACCAATAGCCATGTCATCCATTACGACTTCGGCCATCGATACGCCGGTGCGGCGCTCGGTAGCGCACACTTGCGACGATCTGGCCTTGCTGGTGCTGGCCCTGGTCGCGCTGATCGCAGGCCTTACGTTCCGCGATTATGGGCTGGGCTGGGACGACTACACCCACGCCGAATATGCCGATCTCCTGCTGCGCATGTATGGTTCCGGTTTCAAGGATACCGGCGCGCTGTCGTTCGCCAATCTCTACATGTATGGCGGCGGCTTCGACATGGTGGCCGCGCTGCTGCACAAGGTCATCCCGCTCGAACTCTTTGAAACCCGCCGCCTGCTCGGCGCCATCGTCGGCATCATCGGCCTTGCGGTGACCTGGCGGCTTGGCCGGCGCGTCGGCGGTCCGCTGGCCGGGCTCGCGACATTGCTGCTGCTGGCGCTGTGCCCGACCTTCTACGGGCATATGTTCATGAACCCGAAGGATGCGCCATTCGCGGTCGCGATGGTGATCCTGATGCTGGGCCTTGTCCGTCTCGCCGAGGAGTATCCGCAGCCTTCGCCGCGGACCATCCTGATCGTCGGCCTCGGCGCCGGACTGTCGATCGGCTCGCGTATTCTCGGCGGACTCGCCCTGATCTACGCGCTCGCCGGCTTCGTGCCGCTGTTGCTGGAAGAGGTTCGCGTCAACGGCGCACGTGAAGCCATCAGGCGCTTCCTGCGTACTGTCTACGTGCTGCTGCCCGGCCTGATCCTCGGTTACCTCGTGATGGGATTGATCTGGCCATGGTCGATCATGGAACCGGACAATCCGATTCGCGCGCTGACCTATTTCTCGCACTTCTTCGAGAAGCCATGGAAGGAAATGTTCGACGGCGCGCTGGTGTCGGTGCCGGACATGCCGTGGTCATACCTGCCGACCCTGTTTGCGCTGCAGCTTCCCGAGGTGTTGCTCGGTCTTGCCTTCGCAGGCGTCGTCGGCACGTTGGTGGCGCTGCCGCGCCGCGATGTTCCGGGCCGCCGCAAGACCATCCTCTTGATGCTGACACTGGCGGCGACGCTGCCGCTTGTGATTGCGATGGTGAAACGCCCGGCGCTCTACAATGGCATCAGGCATTTCATTTTCGTGATCCCGCCGATGACGGTGCTGGCCGGGACAGCGTTCGCGTGGGGAA
>JBAVUZ010000593.1:0-2721 GCA_049697035.1 Candidatus Angelobacter sp.
AGATTAGCCAGGAGTCTTCGTTGGATCCAGCAGTGAAAGCGCAGCGCCAGTTAGAGGTCATTGAAGGGCAGGTTGCCCAGCTAGAAACGCGCGCCGGCGCTGACCATGAAGCTCGTCTGCAACTGAAGCACCTGCAACACCAGATCAATTTTCTCCGCGAACAGATACGCCTCCACATCAATGCCTGGCAAAAGACTGAGCTGGCCCGGCACTCCCAGCGTCCCTTCACCATGGACTACGTGGAGCGCCTTTTCACTGACTGGAGTGAGATCCACGGCGATCGCGGCTTTGGCGACGACGTGGCCATCATGTGCGGCATGGCGCGCTATCATGGCGAAAACGTGATGGTTATCGGCCACCAGAAAGGCCGTGACACCAAGCAGCGCGTTTACCGCAACTTTGGCCAGGCCAATCCGGAAGGCTATCGCAAGGCGCTGCGCTGCATGAAAATGGCGGAAAAATTTGGCCGGCCTATCTTTACCTTCGTCGATACTCCCGGCGCATATCCCGGGCTGGGCGCAGAAGAGCGCGGCCAGGCGGAAGCCATCGCACGCAACCTGCGGGAGATGGCGCGGATTGAAGTCCCGATCATCACTACCATTACGGGCGAAGGCGGCAGCGGCGGCGCGCTGGCCATTGCCGTGGCTGATCGCGTCTTCATGATGGAGAATTCCGTTTATTCCGTGATTTCGCCCGAGGGCTGCGCTTCCATCATGTGGCGCGACGCGTCCAAGAAGGAGATCGCGGCGCAGGCGTTGCGCATTACGGCCCCTGATCTGAAGGAAATGGCCATCATCGACGAGATCATTCCTGAGCCTGACGGCGGCGCGCACCTGGACCATGACGCCGCGGCCGCCATGGTGGATGAAGTCCTTCTCAAGCACTTTAACGAGTTGAAACACCAGCCGGTGAATCAGCTCCTTGACGGCCGTTACAACAAGTTCCGCCAGATGGCCCGGTTTTACACGGAATAAAATTTGCCTCCTCCCGGTACGATCGTTGCGCACGCGCCCTGCCGGGTTGACCTGGCAGGCGGCACTCTCGACCTTTGGCCGCTCTACCTTTTTCATCCCGGCGCGGTCACCGTAAATTTTGCCGTCAACATCCTCACCCGCTGCAAAGTTACCCGACTCACCGACGACAAAATCCGCCTGAAGTCGCTGGACACCAAGGTAGAAGAAGAGTTCCGCAACTTTGGAGAGCTGTGCGCCGCGCGCAAGTTCAAGCATCCTCTTGCCGGATACCTGGCGCGCTTCTTTGCCCCCGATGGCGGCTTTGAAATCGAGACACACTCCGAATCTCCGGCAGGAGCGGGTATTTCCGGCTCGTCCGCGCTCATGATCGCCACTACTGCCGCATTGGCCAAGTACACCGGCAAAAAGCTGGACCGGGAACAGATTCGCGTCATCGCGCAAAACATTGAAGCGCAGCTGATCAAAGTCCCCACCGGATGCCAGGATTATTATCCCGCTTTGTATGGCGGCGTGAGCGCCATCCATCTTGATCCCGATGGCATTCACCATGCCGCGGTGCGCGTTGCCCCGGAAGAGCTGGACCGCCGCTTTGTGCTGGTCTATACCGGAGCGCCGCGCAAATCAGGCATCAACAATTGGGAAGTATTCAAAGCGCACATCAACGGCGACAAAAAAATCTTCCACAACTTTGAGCGGATCGGCGAGATTGCGCGCGCCATGCATCACGCGCTTTCCATGGCTGACTGGAAGCAGGTGGCCAAGCTGATCCGCGAAGAGTGGAAGCTGCGCAAGACCAACGCCCCCAAAATCAGTACTCCCATGATCGAAAAACTCATCGCCGTGGCCCTGCGCCAGGGCGCGCTGGCAGCCAAAGTCTGCGGCGCGGGCGGAGGCGGCTGCATCGTTTTTCTTACCGAACCGGAGAACCGCGAGCATATTTCGGCGGCCATCCGCAGCTATGGCGGCCATGTGCTGCCCGCCATGGTGGCCAGGGACGGATTGACCGTGAGTGGCCGGTCGTTGGGGGCGGAGTAGAAAGACCCACCCGGCGGGACTGAACTGCCTCTGATCCTCACAGACAGCTCATTCCTGAGAATTCCCTTTCTGGACACAATGCAAATCCACGTGGATGCCATTCTGGAACGAGGGATGGCGTAAGCTCTTTAGCGCGCTCCGCCTCGCTGCGCGGACCATGCGGGCGGCAAGGCGTAAGGGAGATCAATTTTTGTGGGTGTTTGCCCTCGTGGACGACAGCTGTGTTCCCGCAGCGCTTTAAAAAATCAAATCCTGAAACCGAATTAGCCTAAAAGACACCAAATGGTGTCTTTATGGTGCCTAAATGGTGTACACTCACCTCGATGGTGGAGATCGGGAAAAAGCGAATCAATTTGCGGGTTCAACCGAAGTTCCACGCCTACCTCGAAGAATTGGCCAAACTTGGAATTCATGGCGACAACCCCACTGAGGTCGCCAAGGTGCTCCTGACATTGCAAGTGGAAAGACTTGTACGCGAGGGTTTTATAAAACTGCAGTTGGATCAGGAGAAGAGTGGTGACCCGCAGATAAACGGTTTACAATCTTGATTCCTTTCGGAGGCTGGCATCCCATGAGCATGCAGATTGATCAGGAGGATTTGTTATTGCTCATCTTTGACTCTTACGAAAAGCTCTTCAATAAGGGATCTTTCAACGGCGTCACACGACTGGAAAAACTAATCTTCCTTCTCGCACAAGAAGCTGGCCTGGAT
>JBAVUZ010000594.1:0-2276 GCA_049697035.1 Candidatus Angelobacter sp.
GTACAACAGCATCTTATTGGTTTTAACAATACCTTTCATCTAGGTACGCCGGGTTGCGGCCAGAGTGCACAGAATCCGTTCTGCCTCGGCGCAGCTTCCACAAACCTAAGCGCGGCACAATCATTTGCCTTTGGCTTGCCTGTGGACGTGGTGGCTGGATTCAATAATCCCACCTGGCATGGCTGGGGACACTATTTTGGCAGTTACGTTCAGGATAGCTGGAAGATGTCGCAGCGCCTGACGGTCAACGCCGGTGTGCGCTTCGATGTCGATGGCGAACCCTCGCCGCTGGGCGCCAACTTTTATGCCTCACCCAGGCTGGGCTTCGCCTGGGATCCATTTGGCAGCCACAAGACCATCATCCGCGCCGGCGCCGGCATTTATTATGCGCCGGTTGACGTGCTGATTCCGTCCTACGGTTCATTGCTGGATGGCAGCGGCCGTTATATCAATGAAGTCCTGCAAATTCTGAGTCCGACCGATCCGCGAGTTGCTGCTCTCTGGCAAACAGGCATCCAGGACGGTAAGCTGCCTTTCGGACATCTGACTCCGGCCGACTTCACCGCCGCTTTCATCCCCACCAACACGCCGGGCGCTTCCGTCGGATACAGCGTGGCCCCCAACTACAAGAACCCTTATAGCTTCCAGGCCAGCACCGGCATCGCCCAGCAGCTTGGCAAAGACTTCTCACTGGAACTGGGATACAACATGTATCATGCGGTCCACCTCCAGATGCCGGTAGAGACTGCATACCAGCGAATTCCGGCAGGAGGATGCCCAGCGGCCGTATTGGCCGTCTTCCCCACTTGTACAGATCAAACCGGTGGACCGCTCTATGCGCCCACGGGCAGCCAGTTCCAGCACACCACGTATGCTTCCAATGGCAGCTCGATTTACCACGGCCTCACCGCCTCACTTACAAAACGGTTTACCCATGGTGTCCAGTTCCAGGCCAATTACACCTGGAGCAAAACCATTGACGACACCATTGATTTCGCCAGCTTCCAGAACTGGTTCCGGCCAGACAACCTGGCCTCTTTCCGGGCCGTCTCGGTTTTCGATATCCCCCACATCTTCACGGCGAATGCGGTGTATGTGACGCCGTTTAAGCCAGGCCAGGGAGCGCTCTCCGCTATCCTCGGCGATATCACCATCTCGCCCATCGTTACTCTGCGCAGCGGGCTGCCCTTCTCTGTCCGCATACCCAACAGCACCAACAAGGTCAACGGCCAGACGCTTGACAGCAATTACGCCATACCATTCCTCTCATCGCGTGATAACAACCGCGGCGCGCCGTTTTACACCTGGGACATGAACTTCCAGAAAGCGATCTATATCAATCGTGAGCACAACGTGCATTTGAATCTGATCGCGCAGGCGGTCAATATCCTGAATCGCGTCAATTTCAATCATGTGAACGATGCGTTTGATATCAATGGCATCCCCGCAAACGGCATCGTGCAGACGGCAAGAGGTCCGTTGAACCTGATCACCGGACCGTTCACTGGCCTGAAGGGTCTCAAGCCTACGAGCGCCAGCCAGCTTACTGATCCGTTGTTCTTCTCGCAGGCAGACGTTCCGCGCCAGGTGCAATTCGGCCTGCGGCTTGCTTTTTAGATCGTTAAGAGGATTAGCCAAGGCGAGGGCAATTCATGCTCTCGCCTTTTTTCTTTCACTTCTCAATCCCAAACACGCACTGCACGGACGCAGTAATGGTTATTTTTCCGGGCTGGACGGGGGGTGGCGGCGGTGGTGGTGGCGGCATCTTTTTTGCCATCCCGAAGAGACTTCCTCCACCTCCTCCACTCCGCTCACCGGTTTCATATGCGTAAACGTCATAGGGCAAGCTCTGAATCTGCGCAATGCCAATCAGGTTGTGGACTTCCAGGCTGACTGAACGCGCGGGACCCAGCTTTTGTTTTGTCTGCTCCAGCGCGGTGGTCGCGCGTCCCACCGCGCGATGCATGGCATCGGCCACGGCTTTCTGCTTTGCCGCTTCTTCATTCGATAGCTGATATGTCAGTGAGCGGAAGTCGGCAACACCGTCCTGGACGGAATTGTCCATGATCTGCCCCACTTTGGCGAAGTCTTGCACCTTCAAGACCACATTTCCCTCCACACGGTAGGCGCGGGCCTTTTTCTTGCGATCACCTTCATAAAACGGTGTGACGGTTAGAACGCCGGTCTCAATGGCATCTTTTGCCAGTCCATACTTTTCGCCGACCGCAACGATGGATCGCATGGATTGCGTGGCTTTGGCATACGCCTCTTTCAAT
>JBAVUZ010000595.1:0-1884 GCA_049697035.1 Candidatus Angelobacter sp.
CGCGAGTGCTGCCTTTGAAGTTGGATACGAAAGCGCCAGCCAGTTCAACCGCGAATACAAACGCTTTTTTGGGCAGCCGCCGATGCGGGATATCAAAGGTCGGCGTATTGCCGAGCCTGCGGCATGATGCGCGGATCTGAGGTAAATACCTGTTGGCCAACGCAATCTATGCTTAATCCGTTTCATCGTTCTCGGCCATGTGCTAATCTCCACTACTTATTCCATGGTGGAGAACTCGGTGTTTAGGATTTGTTTTACGCTCTTTGTTGCAACTATATTCTCGTCGGCGCTGTCTGGACAGGATAAGCAGTTCACAGATGACTGGGCAAAGGGTGCGAACTCCCCCGGCAGCACTCTTACGCTAAAGGAAACTGGCCGGGATGTTGTCGAGGGAAACACAGTGGTTTCCTACAGGCTTTTTGCCTCAGGATTGCCTAAAGGGCAGCACTTCACGCTATGGATGTGGACCTTGGGAAGCGAGCCGCAGGCCGTTGCCGATGCATTTATCAATCCTGACGGATTGGTCGTAAATCGCCTGGCCGATGTGACGCACAATGTTTCCGAAGACCCCATTAACCTCAGAATGCTTGCCGGTCGTGGCGAACGAAAGCGGGTGGCGCTCACGTCGGACGACTGGACGCTGCAAGCCTTTGCTGGAGCCATACCCTTTCCCATTGAAAAGAGCGCGAATGGATGTAGCTTGTCGGTCGAAATATCTGCTCCAGATTATGCGGGGGTAATACTTAGGGGTTCGGGTTTTCAGCCCAGTGAATTGCTCACCGTTGAAACAGCCTCTGGCGCGGAAGGCGGCAAACAGCAAACCACGGCCACACCGGCTGGCACATATACTGCTGTGATTTTCCCCAGGGTCAAGGGACAAAAATCTGGAAAGGCAAGCGTGACGATTTCCAGTCCGAGTTGCAAAGTAGCACTGCAATTTCCTTGGGGAGACGGCAGCTATAAAATCCAGTAACACGCTAGCCTTGCGATCTCAGTCTTTATTCATCCCAGAGCTTCCGCCACCAGCGCCCCGAAGTCCCGAGCAAAAGCATGGGATCTCTATCAGCTTATTAATTATTAACTTTTGATTGCTAGAGATTTCTTCTTTGGATCGGAAAAACGAAAGAATGCCGGTGGCGATAGGACTCCCTCACACGCTACGCGGGATTCGGGATTTTGAGAAACTATTCATCCCAGAACTTCCGCCACAACCGCCCCGAAGTCCCGAGCAAAAGCGAGGGATCCCTATCAGCTTATTAACTTCGACTGCTAGAGATTTCTGCTTTGGATCGGAAAACGCAAGAATGCCGGTGGCGATAGGACTCCCTCACCCGCTACGCGGGATCCGGGATTTTGAGAAACTACTCATCCCAGAACTTCCGCCACCAGCCTTTTTTCTCCGGCGGCGCTTCATCATCAAATACTGGTTCGTCGCTCAAGCCCAAAAATCCGCCGGCGCGTGTGGACGCATGTTGCACGGCAGGTCGCGGAGGGAGGGAACTCCGCAATTGTTCTGTTGCGGCACGTTGCGCCACCACCGCGCGCGTCCGCCGGAACGTTGCGATGCCCAAAAAGTCGCCTTGGCCCGCCGGCAAAACTGCAATGACTGCGCTGGGTCTGGCCAGCGCATAATCGACTGGCCCGCGAAGAAGCGTGTCAATCCTTGTTCCCTGTGCCAGGGTTGAGCGAAGAATGGAAGTTGTTTTCTGGTCAAAAGCGATCCAGCGTGCCATGGGCAAACCATCCGTGAATAAGAACTGAGACAAGGGGCTTTTATTTTGATGCAAGCTGCTCGCCCCGCGTTTGATGGCCTGTGGGATGCGTTTGGTTCCGCGGTTGCCGGTCCTGTCATTGAAAGTCCGCGTTTAGCGCTGTTTGACGATC
>JBAVUZ010000596.1:0-4047 GCA_049697035.1 Candidatus Angelobacter sp.
GCCGGGAATCCTGCATTGCTTTACCGGCGAATGGGAGCACGCGCAAGTCGCGCTGGATTTCGGCTTCTACATTTCTTTTGCCGGCAATGTCAGCTTTCCCAAGGCCGAAAACATCCGCGAAGCCGCAAAACAAGTCCCACTCAACCGAATGCTGATTGAGACGGATTCACCTTATTTAGCTCCGGTGCCGCATCGGGGCAAGCGCAACGAGCCCAGCTTTGTAGTGAACACAGCGGAAACGGTTGCGCAGCTGCGCGGGATGAGCAAAGAAGAGATCGGCCGGGAGACGGCGCAAAACTTCTATACGCTATTTCCGCAAACCCGGTAGCACTTATTTGCCCGCCGTGCTTCTGTCAGCATCGGCTAACGGTGCAGGAACTTTCTTGGTACCAGCCAACTCCGCCGCAGTCTGCATGATGTTGCGTTTGGAAAATGGCCCAAAGAATCCCCAGCAGGTAGCGGTTGGAACTGATGGCTTCTTATCAGGCGATGCGGCCGGGCAATCCTTGCCATACTTTTCCTGCAACTGCGGAAGCACGTCATCCACCAGCGCCTGATCGGTCTTGCCTGCCGCCTGGGCTTTCGCAACAGCGTCGCGGAGGGTCACAAGATAATCGTGAAAGTCGCGAACATCGGCCACGGTGGCAACATCGCCATGCCCGGAGACGAACGTTGCAGCAGGATGGTCGGCCAGCAGCTTGTCGAGCGTCTTGACCCAATCGCTGGTGGTGGCGTCAATCAGGTTGGGCAAATGCTTCTGCCACACCAGGTCGCCGGCAAAGACCACATCAGCGTCCGGCACCGTCACAACGGAGTCACCGCCTGTATGGCCCAGCATGTAGCGGACCTGAATTTGCCGCGCGCCCAGAAATATATCGACGGCATCGCTATAAGTTTCGTCCGGTAGAACCAGCGCTTCCACCATGGCTTTTTGTTCCGGCTTGGGACTGGGGCCGAAAAATTTCAGGTTTTCCGTCCGCAGCCAGCCGCGCAAGTTGCGCTGCGCCAGAATTGTCGCGCCAGCCTGGGCAAACACGGCGTTTCCGCCCGTGTGGTCCAGGTGGTAATGCGTGTTCACCACAAACCGAATCGGCAGGTTCGTGATCTTGCGGATTTCCGCCAGCAAGTCCTTCGCCGGAGCTACGTCTTCAAACGTATCCACCACCACCACGCCATTGCTGCCGATAATAAATCCGGCATTGCTGCCGGCTTTTCCGCCGTCCGTGCCGATGGCGGCATAAATTCCGTCACCGACTTTCTTCACGGTAAAATCGGCGGAATCGGCGAAGACAGCGATCGGACAAAATGAAAAAAGGACCAATAAAAGAGCAGCTGTTCTGGTGCGCATGCGAAGAATGGTAACATCCCTCGCCCTGCAAAAACAGATTTGTTACGATGGGCTTGCGGGCTCAAATGGAGATATCAGGGCCCAAATGCAATCCAATCGGCTTCCAAATCCGTACTCCAATGAAAGCGAGAGAATGCGCGTGAGCGGCACGCAAGCGCCAAATCATGATGACGACGCGGCCTTGATCGCCCGCATTCGCGCGGGGGAGCAGCGCGCCATGGCCGATCTTTATGACCGCTATGCAGGAGTGGTATACGGCGTCGCGCTCCGCGTGCTCACCAGTACCGCGGCCGCTGAAGACGTGGTGCAGGAAGTTTTTCTCCAGTTGTGGCGCAACCCACAAGCGTTTGACGCCGATCGCGGAAGGCTTGCTCCGTGGCTCGCGGTGATCGCGCGCAACCGCGCGATTGATCTTTTGCGGAAACGCCCTCCGGAAGATGACATCGATGAAATGCCGATCTCCACTGGAGTCAATTTGGAAGATGCGGCTTCCCAGAAACTTGTGGTTGATAAAATCCGTGTCGTCCTGGGCGGCCTCCCGCAAGACCAGCGCAAGGCGCTGGAGATGGCATTTTTTGAAGGCATGACGCATTCGGAAATCGCCGGCAAAACCGGTGATCCGCTGGGAACGGTCAAGACACGCATCCGTACCGGCCTGCTGGCTTTGAGAAAAGTATTGGCATGAACGCGCATCCACAATTCGCTGAAGCGCTGGCGCTATACGCCATGGGAGCGCTCGACAATCCGCAGGACCTGGCGGCGCTGGAAGCTCATCTGGGCACGTGCGGCGATTGCCGTCGCGAACTGGACGCCTTGCGCGCGGATACGGCGCTACTGGCACTCTCCGCCACCGGCCCTCAGCCTCCTGCGCGTTCACGGCAGCGATTGCTGAACGCCGTGGCGGCTGAACCCCGTGTGGAAAGAAGAAATCCTGAGCGTTATGCGCTTGGCCGGTTGCGCCGGCGCTGGGTCACTATTGCGCCGGTCATGATGATGCTAATACTGGCGGTCTTCAGCATTTTGTTATGGCGCGACCTTCGCAATGCCCGGCAAGCTCTCAGGCACACTCATGCGCAGTTGGAACAGATACAGGCGGATTTGGCACGCACCAATACAGAGCTGGCTGAAGCCAAGATGGTCCGTGATCTGCTGCATGCTCCGGACGCATGGCCGCTTACTTTGGTCAGCAAGAAGATGCCGCCGCAGCCCCAGATCAAAACCGTCTATTCCAAGCAGCAAGGTGCGTTGCTGCTCATGGCCAGCAATCTGACTCCGCTGCCGGAAGACAAAATCTACCAGGTCTGGTTGCTCCCAGCCGACGGCGGAGCACCAATGTCTGCCGGATGGTTCAAAGCCGACAGCAAAGGCAACGGCATGATGTTTCACAAAATGTCAGCGGGAGTAATTGCAAAGGGCTTTGCCGTGACTGTTGAGAACGCAGGCGGCAGCCGGACTCCGACGATGCCAATTGTGATGGAACCCGCCAGCTAAATCGAGCCCATTTTTCGCGGGTCGAATTCGACGCCGACTCGTCGCTATCCGTCAATTCGGGCGCTCTTAGTTTTGGGCTTTTACAATCAACAACAACATTGGATCCAGTCATCTCCTAAGCAGATGCGCCCGTCGCCAGTTGCCCGGCATGCGCGTAGCAAATGTGCGAGCTCTTCTCCGCAGGGGCCTGCTTCCAGGTAAGCATCAGCCGCTCGTTTGAAAACGCAGAGGAGAAGCTCACCGCGTCTATGGAAGACCGCCAGGGGCTTGGGATTACACGAGGCGCTGGCAAGGCATAGTTTTAGGCGTTCTGCTCAAGCGAACCGCTGTCATTACAGGCTCACCACAATAAAATAAGATCAGAACATACGGTTCCCGGGTTGAAGTCATTCGCGCTCCCAAGATGCACGCGATGGGAAAAGAGGGTCAACTAAAAGTTATGGCACATTTACCACACAGTTACTCAACACTAAACCCTGTAATTTATTGATTTGAATGGTGGGCGATCACGGACTCGAACCGTGGACCTCCTGCTTGTAAGGCAGGCGCTCTAACCAGCTGAGCTAATCGCCCTTGCGCGCGCGAATCATTGATTTGGCACGGCTATCAGCGGTGTTCGCAGTATAGCGGCTATGGCGGAGCGGGGTCAAAAGTAGTTTTCCCAAAATGGAACAAAGCATCCATTATGAAAGAGAGTTACTCTGGTTACCAAGGTGTGGTCTTTAGCCACGGTTTCCTGCCATGGTCATGATAAATTTGCCTTTATTTAGACTGGAAAGTTTGCGGAAATGGCCATCTTGTTCGACAAGCTCCCCACGATCCTAGTACTGGCCGTGATGGTGGGCATTTTTGTGGCGCTGCGCCGTCACGTCAAATCGCCTCGGCTCCATCTGTGGATCGCCGCCTGGGTGCTCATTTTCGTCCATTTCTTTGTTCAGATATTTGAGCCTCCCGACGGAAATCTGACGCCGCTTACCTACTTGATTGATCTGGGCTGCCTGCAGCTTTCCGCAATGTATTTTATTGCTTCTCTTACGTCATTTTTTGAAGATAAGCGCCTGACGTTCAGCTTCTTGACTTTGACAGGTTTGCCTGCGCTGGCTTATACCGCCGGGCTTGCGTACGAATTGAATTGGCGATGGCTTTACATTTCCTCTGCCGCAATTATTTTTTACGGAGCGCCACTGTTCGTTGTGCTGCGCCGCAAG
>JBAVUZ010000597.1:0-5054 GCA_049697035.1 Candidatus Angelobacter sp.
TTACTGCTCCCGGCGCCAAGACCGTGATTCCAGCGCGCGCCTTTGCCAAGGTCTCCATGCGCCTGGTGCCCAATCAGGACCCTGACGACGTCCTGAAGAAATACACCAAGTTCGTAAAGAAGCTGACGCCCAAAGGAATTGAAACCAATATCAAGGTCTTCAGCAAAGGGCCGGCATGCGTGGTTGGCACCAATAATCACTTCATCAAGGCGGCCACCGAAGCGCTGCATGAGGTCTTTAAGAAAGATACGGTCTTCATCCGCTCCGGCGGGTCGATTCCCATCGTTACCGATTTCCAGGACGTACTGAAAATCCCCAGCGTGATGATGGGCTTTGGCCTGCCCGACGATAACCTGCATGCGCCAAACGAAAAGTTCCACATCCCCAACTTCTATCGAGGGATTGAAAGCATCATTAGGTTCTTTGAGAAATTGGGAGCATAAGAAGATCGGGTGATGGAAGTATGTAAAGCTGTGTCGCTGAGCGTGGCGAACGACGGCTATGCGATTGTTCCGCAAGTTGTAACTGCTGAAGAGATCCGCCGCTTGCTGTCTGATTTAGAACAGTCAACATCGCAGCGCACCAGAGCTGGCGTGCGACATTTACTCAGCAACCCGGCTGTGGCCGCATTCGCAGCAGATCGGCGCATGCTTGGGATGGCACAGTCTGTGCTTGGGAACGATGCTTTTCCTTTCAAGGCAACCCTTTTCGATAAGTCCCCAGACACAAACTGGCTGATTGCCTGGCATCAGGACACCGCCCTACCTCTGCGGAAGAAACAGGAGACGCCAGGCTGGGACCGTGGTCGACAAAAGAAGGCATTGTTTACGCGCATGCTCCGGCCAGCACGTTGGAGAGCGTTGTGGCTCTACGGCTCCATCTCGATGACTCGGACCAGGAAAATGGTCCACTGCGGGTCATTCCAGGCAGCCATCGCCAGGGCATTTTGAGCGATCAGCAGGTCGAAACCATTGTCGGCAAGATAGAGCATGTAACGTGCCTGGTCGAGCAAGGCGGTGTCATTGTGATGCGCCCTCTCATCATTCACGCATCGTCGAAATCCCACTCGGACAAACCGCGCCGCGTGCTTCACGTTGAATACGCGACCCGGGATGCGGTACCTGCACCATTGGAGTTGGCAATCGCATAGCAAACCCTGCATGCTCCCAACGAGAAGTTCCATATCCCCACTTCTATCGCGGGATTGGAAGCATCATTAGGTTCTTTGAGAAATTGGGAGGGTAATGGGCTTAATGTGTCTGCCCAGCTATCCGGATTTTGCTAAGTTACCGTCCCTGGAACTAACGTAATGATTATGAACGACTGAACCCGGTTTAAGATTCGTCCAAGTCGGGAGAAACCATGTCTGCTCGTAATCCACGTCTTCTTGTGTTTTTTATCGTTGTGTTCGTGAGCTTCGCTTCGCTCTATTGCCAGACTGATTCAAGACCGCTCACAAAAAGCGAACTCCTGGCGCTTGTCGCCGGTAATACCCTTAGTGAAAACATCATCCATGAAGTGCAGACAAGAGGGGTTGCGTTTCGCGCCAATGACGCATTCAAAGCGCAGCTTTCCGCGGCCGGCGCCGATGCCAACCTGCTTACAGCCGTAGCAGCCGCCAAGCCAGCTCATGCTTCTGACAAAGCAGATAGCGAGACGGAGATCGCGCTGCAAAATCAGCTCTCAGCCGCCGGCAGGATGATGCGGGCCAAACAGTATGAAGGGGCCATCCGCGAACTGACCTCGGCACTGCAAGCCGGCGCCCACGTTGAGGCCGGATTCGTAATGGGTGATGTACTCCGCAGACAGGAAGTGTTTGATCTGGCTGCCAATGTGTACCAGAGCATCCTTCGTGAAGATCCTGGATTTCCTGAAGTCCATACCAAGCTAGCTTATATTTTCTACCGGACCGGCGATCTTGATGGCGCCATGCGTGAAGCCAGTGGTGTGCTGGTACAAAATCCTCACAATGCAGAGGCCCACAAAAATCTAGGGCTGGCCCTGCTTAGCATGAGCCGATTTGATGGAGCCATTGCCGAATTCCGCGAAGCATTGCGCATCAAGGGTGACTACGCCGCCGTCCACCTGGACCTTGGGCTGGCATTTGACTACAAGCACGATGCAAAATCTGCAATCGAAGAGTACAGAAAAGCCAATGCCCTGGAACCAGATAATGCTGACGCCCATTTCGGTCTGGCCCTGGCACTCAAGAACGCTGGAGATATAGAGGGAGCGATTCGTGAGTACCGTGAGGCCAAACGGATAGATCCGGAAAGAATCGATGTCCGTCACAATTTGTCTCTTCTGCTGATTGACGTGGACATACTTGCCGCGGTCCGCGAGTTTCACGAACTGGTTGCCATGGCTCCTGATTTTGAATTGGGTCACATTGGTCTGGGTATGGCAGTTTCGCGCCTTGGCCACTGGAAAGAAGCGGAAACTGAATATCACAAAGCCATGGAACTGGATCCGTCTGATCCCATCCCGCACAGCAATCTTGGATATGTTTTTGAGCAACAGCAAAAAGACGATGCCGCCATGTCTGAATTCGTCCGTGCAGCGCAGTTAGACGATAGCTCCGTGTATGCCCATGCAGGCATGGGACGCGTTTATCTTCGCCGCAAAGATTACCAGCATGCAGTTGCCGAGCTTCGCCGTGCCGATGCATTAAATACCAGCTTCCCATATGGCCATAGAGATTTGGGTGAAGCGCTGGCGGGAACGGGAGATATGGGCGGAGCCATTACGCAAATGCGGCTTGCCCTCTCATTGTCTCCGCAGGATCCAAACATCACTTCAAAATTTGCGCCGATCCTGGAAAAGAATGGCGATTTCAATGGCGCACTGGAACAGTATCGACTGGCAGCAGAAATCGGCAAGTCAGAGGAAGCCAAAAAAGAGTATGCGGCAGCAATGGCAAGATTGAAAGGCAAGGTGAAACCATCACTCATCGTGCCACCAGTTACAACAGCAGCCACTTCAACTCCTGTGGTTCCCGCAGCAAGTGTCACCGGCCCGGTTGACGAAAAAACCTGGCGCGCGACGCTTGACGCCAGCTTTAAGGCTCTACAAGAACAACGGTTAGGCGAGGCCGAAGCATCCGCCAAGACCGCCCTGGCCATGGCTGAAAAATCATTCACTGACCAGAAACTTATAGAGTCAACGCGGCAAATGGCCTGGGTGCTGACGCGGGAACAAAAATACAACGAGGCACGCGAGGCATGGCAATCCGATCTGACAACAAGCCAGAAAATCGAGGGGCCCGAATCGCAGGAGGCGATCCATGCCATGGAAGGTATCGCCGGATGCGCCTTCTTTCAAAAAGATTATGCAACTGCCACCAGCTTTTATGTCCGCGCCATTGAGCTTAATGAAAAGTTATTTGGTTCAACGGACATGCGAGTGATGGCGGACTTGCATTATCTCGCCAATGCTTATCAGTTGATGGGCGCTTATGCCAAGGCTGAACCAATTCGCCTCCAGTTGCTGGAAACCAACAGCGCCAGAGGCGGCGATGGCCTTTCCATGCGGGGCGATCTGCTGGAACTCGGCAAACTCTACCTGGATTGGGGCAAGTTCGATAAAGCAGAAACGTTTTGCCGCAAATCTCTGGCGGAGCGCGAAAAAGCATACGGTGAAGATAGTCCGCTCATAGCCGATTCTCTGCAGATGCTTTCTGACGTTCTTACCAAACTTGGAAAGAACACGGAGGCTGCTCAACTCAAGAAACGGCACGATAGCATTGTGTCGACCCCTGGAGGCATGGCGAGCGTAAATCGCTAATTTCGTTTGTTGATCGTTTGTTGATCAATCTGGGCTACCATTGGGTTATCGCCTTAATCCTTTAGCCCCTTGCACTCTGGTGTACCAATTCGCGCCTTAAGCCATCTTGCTTCCCTGCACCATTCGCGCTACAGTTTCAGTAGCTCTGTCGATTCCTTCGACCTCATAAAAGATCCTCACAGGTGTATTTTGGCCACTGGTTGCACAAGCGGTGCGACATCCTGTGGTCAGGCGCACTTATCCACAACATATTGTGGGCTTTGCTCTTGACCCCCGGTAGCTCTCTGGGTACTCTAGCTGGAACGCGGGTTAGCTACTCCAGCCGGTAGCACGGAAGAGAAAAACGCACCTGCCAGCCACAGTCGTGCGACCATTGGCCATTCCTGAAGGAGTAGGAAGTTGCTAAAACTTAAGAAGCTGCAAATCCTTGGATTCAAGTCCTTCTGTGACCGCACGGAACTCAAGTTTCCGGGCGAAGGCATTGCCGCCGTGGTGGGCCCCAACGGGTGCGGAAAATCCAATATTTCTGACTCCATTTCCTGGGTGCTGGGCGAGCAATCCGCCAAGAGCCTGCGCGGCGTGCGCATGGAAGATGTGATCTTTGCCGGCACACGCGACCGCAAGCCCACCGGCATGGCAGAAGTGTCCCTCACGCTGATCGATCCCCAGGTTTATGACGGCGAGATCAGCGCCCAGCCTGAGATTGACGTTCAGGACGACATGCCTTCAGAAGATGACTGGGATGAGGCCTCTGTCCGAGCGAATGCCGCTGAAGCCACTGAAGCACACGTAGCCGAAGTGCAGCCCGGGCCGCTCGACTGGAAAGAAGGCATCGAAGGCGAACCGTCGGACGGCGAAGCCACTGCCGCAGCCGAAGAAGGTACCGCGGACGCGTCACAGGAAGCCTCATCGGAAGCAACCGCAGCACAGCCAGCCTCGACCGAGCCCAACGCAGAAGCCGCGCAGACCAGCGGCGCTGTGGTTCTCAAGATCCGCCGGCGCAAATTCAAGCCCATGGCGTTTGCCAAGGGCGAAATCATGGTCACGCGTCGGCTGTTCCGCACGGGAGAAAGCGAATACCTGCTGAACGGCAAGCTCTGCCGCCTCCGTGATATTCAGGACATCTTTATGGGCACCGGCCTGGGCCCGGAGTCTTACGCCATCATCGAACAGGGACGCATTGGCCAGATTCTGAGCAGCAAGCCGTATGATCGCCGCGCCATCATTGAAGAAGCTGCCGGCATCACCAAGTTCAAGACCAAGAAGCGGCT
>JBAVUZ010000598.1:0-2185 GCA_049697035.1 Candidatus Angelobacter sp.
GTAACTATCGGCGTGTTGACGGCGTTCATGCAGTACGCGCAACGCTTCTTCCGTCCCATCCAGGACCTGAGCGATAAATACAACATTCTGCAGGGCGCAATGGCCTCCAGCGAGCGCGTTTTCAAACTGCTGGATACGCCCGTAGAAATTACCTCGCCTGCTTTGCCGCAGAAGGCTGAAGGCGCGGGCCGCATTGAGTTTGACCACGTATGGTTCGCTTATCGCACGGTTGGAACCGACGACGATGGCCACACTGCAATGAAAGCCGTCTCCAACGGCCATGGCGCGCTCGATGCCAAAGCTGAAGCCGGCTTTGAAACAAAAGCAGAAACCAAAGCTGAGACTTACGACTGGATCCTGCGCGACGTTTCTTTCACCATTGAACCTGGCGAGACCGTGGCGATCGTGGGCCATACCGGCGCGGGCAAGACGACAATCATCTCCCTGCTCATGCGCTTTTACGATATCCAGAAAGGCGCAATCCGCATTGACGGCGTCGATATCCGCCAGATGGACTTGAACGACCTGCGCCGCCGCTTTGGCGTGGTGCTGCAAGACCCGTTTCTCTTTACCGGCACCATTGAAAACAACATCCGCCTGGGCACGGCATGGATCACAGATCAAGACATTGAGACCGCGGCAGAAAACGTGAACGTGGCAGATTTTATTCGCAACCTGCCTGAGGGATTTAAAGCCCCTGTACTGGAGCGCGGCAGCACCATGAGCACCGGCCAGAAACAACTCATCTCGTTTGCGCGCGCGCTGGCGCACAATCCAAAGATCCTTGTGCTGGATGAAGCCACCTCCAGCGTCGATACGGAAACCGAAATCCGCGTGCGTGAAGCCTTAACCCGCATGGTGGAAGGCCGCACGTCGGTCATCATTGCGCACCGTCTCTCTACCATCCAGCGGGCAGACAAGATCATCGTGATGCACAAAGGCCACGTCCGCGAAGTGGGGACACACCAGCAATTGCTGGGCCAGCGCGGCATCTACTGGAAGCTTTATCAGTTGCAATATAAAGACCAGGAACTGGGCATGCCGCAGCCGCAGCTGTTTTCTCCCGAGCAAAGCGAGGGAACCCTACCCTAGTTGGCGCTAGACGCTTTCGCTCTCTGGGCTGGCGAGTTTAAGATTTCTAAACCTTCTTGACACAATTCCCTGCTTGCCTTCTTTCCGTGGTTACCCGAAGCATTCAAGTCACTATCAATATCAATCCAGTGCAAATCCGCAGGACCTGTCGCGGACGATTAAAGGACTGCCCTCTTTCCATTTTCCCAACCAATTTTATTTTCCCCACGGGTCCATCCGGGAGATGGTAAGATGCTTCACCCATAGAATCAGTTGAAACCCCCTTCAAGTAAAAGTAGATGCATCCACAAACAAGCGATGGCGCTGCAAGGCATATGTTCCAAAGCAAACGCATGTTTCGCGGACCCACGATTTGTCTGGCGCTGCTTCTGTTGGCGTCATCGTGGTCAATTGCCGCGGCACCTCTTCATCACGCCCAAAGTCCGGAAAGATTGCAGGCCGCCTTTACCGGCCTGAAAGCAAACCCAAACAGCCGGACAGCGCAACACCGTTATCTGAAAGCTTTCCCACGTACTTATAAAAAGTTCCTGGCCTATTTCGGCACGGGCGGGGCACTGGCGGATGGCAATGAATGCGACTACATCTTTGCCCTCTCCGCCTTGCAGGGCCATCATGTGGCGGAAGTCGGCAGCCTGCTGGTCCAGTTGAGCAAAGACGCGGAATCTAAAGGCAACGCTCCCAACTGCCTGCAAAATGTCATGGCCAACTATGGCAGCCACTATACCCAGCGATTTGCCGGCATGCTTCACCAGCTTGCACCCCAGCAGCGCGAGCAACTGATCAACTTTCTGGCAGACGCTGACTCGGCAAACTACCCTGAGTACAAGGCCATTATCCAAAACCTGAAGGGCCTGAACGAACCAGAGCTGGCGAAAGAATTTCAGCAGGCGCAGGCGGAAAGATCAAAGCAGTCTCAGAGGTGAGGGTTGAAGCGTGCATAAGACCTCGATTTGGGTCCCACTTCGGAAAGACATTGGTCCATCTCTCTGTCACTCGAGCAGGGAAACCTCTCCGCCGGACGCAAGGCTCGGACGCTGCTCCACCCCAGCGCCGTCAGGCGCGTCTGAAAATAGCCCGGTACGCCGGGCGTTCG
>JBAVUZ010000599.1:0-17096 GCA_049697035.1 Candidatus Angelobacter sp.
CTGGTGGACGGGATCACGGCGCGCCACGGTCATCTCGATATTCTGGTCAACGCGATTGGCGGCTATGCCGGCGGAAAAGCAGTTTGGGAAATCGATCCCAAGACGTACCAGCTAATGTTGACCTTGAATCTGCACGCAGGTTTTAATCTGGCGCGCACGGTTGTCCCGGCCATGCTGCGGCAGAAGAGTGGTGCAATTGTGAACATCGCTTCAAAGGCCGCGCTGGACCATGCTGCTGGCGCCGGAGCCTATGCCGCTTCCAAAGCCGCCGCGCTCGCGCTGTTTGACTGTCTGGCCCAGGACGCAAAAGGCAGCGGGGTGCGGGTGAATTCCGTGCTGCCCAGCATCATTGATACAGAACCGAATCGCAAAGCGATGCCTACGGCCGATTTTTCCAGGTGGCCCAAGCCGGAAGAGATTGCGCAGGTCATCCTGTTCCTTTGCAGGCCGGAAGCAAAGTTGATACATGGCGCGGCGATTCCGGTCTATGGAGAGAGCTGAAAAACGGGCGTCTACGTGCGATGTATATGCAGGCGGGTAAAGAACTGTTAACCGAAACTTCGCGAAACTTCAGCAAAGCGCTTTTCGCATTGATAATATAATCAATCTTTGAATCTCCCCGGTTGTTTTTAACGTCAACATAGATACGTTTTTGGCTGCGAGTTTGGTGGCTCAACTTAAACGTTGAGCGCGGCCCTCCCCAAAGGACTAGCAGATGTGGATTGTTCGCCTCGCGTTACAGAGGCCTTATACATTCGTTGTGATGGCGCTTTTGATCCTGATCTTAAGTCCCATCGTCATCATCCGCACTCCAGTCGATATCTTTCCTGAAATAAATATTCCCGTGATCAGCGTTATCTGGCAGTTCCAGGGCTTGTCTCCGCAGGAGATGGCGGACCGCATTGTCAGCAATACGGAACGCGGCCTTACGACGATCGTGAATGACATTGAGCATACTGAAACGCAGGCCATGGACGGCCGCGCCATCACCAAGATTTTCTTTCATCCCACGGCGAACCTGCAGACCGCCCTGTCCCAGGTCACGGCAATCTCTCAGACGGCGGTGCGGAACCTGCCGCAGGGGACCAATCCCCCACTGATCATTGTTTATTCCGCTTCAAGTGTTCCCATTGTGCAGGTCGGCATCAGCAGCAAAACCCTTCCGGAGCAGGCGCTGAATGATCTCTCCCTGAACTTCATCCGCCCGCAGATGACCACGATTCCCGGGGCCGCCATTCCCTTTCCGTATGGCGGCAAGCAGCGCGTAGTGGCCGTGGATATTGATACCGCCGCCATGCAGGCCAAAAGGCTGACGCCAGTCGACGTGGTGAACGCCATCAGCGCGCAGAACCTGATTCTGCCTTCAGGCACGGCCAAGATCGGCTCGCTGCAGTACCAGGTCTCCATGAACGGCAGTCCGGACACGATTGCCGAAATCAACGCTCTTCCTATCAAAACGCAGAACGGAACCACCACGTATCTTCGCGATGTGGCCCACGTGCGTGACGGCTTTTCCCCTCAGACCAACATTGTCCGCCAGGACGGTATTCGCGGCACGCTGCTGACCATTATGAAAAATGGCGGCGCCTCTACCCTGGATATTGTCAGAAATATCAAGGAAACGTTAAAGCGCGAAGCCCCCACATTGCCGGACGGCGTGGATATGAAAGCGCTTTTTGATCAGTCACTTTTCGTGCGCGCCTCGATTGACGGCGTGCTGCGCGAAGCTTTGATCGCCGCGTGTCTCACCGCCGCCATGATCCTGCTGTTCCTGGGAAATTGGCGCAACACACTGATTATCGCCATCTCCATTCCTCTTTCGATTCTCTGCTCAATCATTGTCCTCAGTGCCCTGGGGCAAAGCCTGAATATCATGACCCTGGGAGGGCTGGCGCTCGCCGTCGGTATCCTGGTGGATGACGCCACAGTCACGATAGAGAATATTGACCGTCATCTGGCCATGGGCAAACCGCTCACGGCGGCCATTCTGGATGGCGCCTCGCAGATCGCCGTCCCGGCGTTCGTTTCCACGCTCTGCATCTGCATTGTGTTTGTGCCCATGTTCTTCCTCACCGGCGTGGCCAAGTTCCTGTTCGTGCCGCTGGCGGAAGCCGTAGTCTTCGCCATGCTGGCCTCTTACCTGCTATCGCGAACGCTGGTCCCCACGATGGTGATGTACCTGCTGCGCGGCCATGAGCATGAAGACAGGTTCAAGCCGGGACGTGGCATCATGGCCCCATTCAAGAATTTCCAGATCGGCTTTGAGCGCCGGTTTGACCGCCTGCGCGAGGCTTACCACGGTACCCTGCTCTCGGCCATGCAGCATCGCAGAGTTTTTTTGAGCTGCTTCCTGGCCTTCTGCATCTTGTCCACTGGGCTGGTGTTTTTCCTGGGTCAGGATTTTTTTCCTGACGTCGATGCCGGAATTTTCCGCCTGCACGTGCGCGGTCGCGCCGGCCTCAGGATTGAAGAAACCGCCCGCCTGTGCGACGAAGTGGAGAACTATGTCCGCAGCCGCATTCCCCGGCAAGAGCTGGTCACGGTGCTCGATAATATCGGCCTGCCCTACAGCTCCATCAACAATACGTACTCCACCGCCGGGAGCATTGGCACGTCGGACGCCGAGATCCTGTTTTCGCTGAACCAGGAGCACCATCATCCCACCGCCGGCTATGTTAAGCAGCTGCGTGAAGAACTGCCGAGGCAGTTCCCGGGAGTGGAATTCTTTTTCCAGCCCGCTGATATCGTCAGCCAGATCCTGAATTTCGGGCTGCCTTCACCCATTGATATTCAAATTGTCGGCAAGAACCAGGCACAGAATTACCAGTTGGCACAGGAGCTGGCCAACCAGCTTCGCCATGTCCCAGGCGCGGCAGACGTGCACGTGCAGCAGCTTATGAACTCGCCGGCCTTGCGGCTGAATGTGGACCGCACGCGCGCCCAGCAGGTCGGCCTGCAGCAGCGTGACGTGGCGCAGAACCTGCTGGTCTCATTGAGCGGCAGCTTCCAAACGGCGCCCACCTTCTGGCTCAATCGTGAAAATGGCGTGACTTACAATGTGGCGGTGCAAACGCCGGAGTACCGCGTTGATTCCCTTCAGGCGCTGATGGATACGCCTATTACCGCTCCCGGAGCGCCTGCGCCCCAGGTGCTGGCAAACCTGGCCACCGTCTCTCCCGCTGTGACCCCGGCTGTGATCTCTCATTACAACATCCAACCAGTAATCGATGTGTATACCAGCGTGCAGGGGCGCGATCTGGGCGGTGTGGCGCACGATACCCGCAAGATAGTCGCCAGTTTTGAAAAGAAGCTACCACGCGGCTCGCGCATTGAAATGCGCGGACAGGTGGAAACCATGAGCAGCTCGTTCTCCGGCTTAGCCCTGGGCCTGGTCATGTCGATCGTTCTGGTTTACCTGCTGATCGTGGTCAACTTCCAATCATGGCTCGATCCGTTCATCATTATTACCGCCCTGCCGGGCGCGCTTGCTGGGATCGTCTGGATGTTATTGTTGACGCACACCACGCTCAACGTGCCGTCGCTGACCGGCTCAGTAATGTGCATGGGCGTGGCCACGGCAAACAGCATCCTGGTCATTTCATTCGCGCGCGAACGCATGCAGGAAGGCCTGAGCGCCTGGGACGCCGCGCTGGAAGCCGGTTATACCCGCATACGCCCGGTGATCATGACGGCCCTGGCGATGATTATCGGCATGGTGCCCATGGCTTTGGGCATGGGTGAAGGCGGCGAGCAGAATGCTCCGCTGGGCCGGGCAGTGATCGGCGGCTTGATTTTTGCAACCGTAGCGACCCTGCTGTTTGTGCCGGTAATTTTCAGCATGATGCACGAACGCAGAGAAGCCAAAGCAGGGAAGAAAGCTGAGTCCCAGCAGGAAGTTTATTCCGGTACCTAAACAGAATATGACACAGATTACAGAACAAAGAGGACCAGAACCCGCAACCGCTGGCGGTCCGCACAGAACGGACCAGACGCCGCCGGCCAAAAAGAGCGGCATGTTTGCCATGATTGTGCTGGCAATTCTGATTGTGGCCGGGGCCTTTGCACTGGTGCGCCGCATCACGGAGCGTGGAGCGCTGGCCAAAGAGACGGAGCGGCTGGCCATACCGACTGTCGGCGTGATCAAACCAAGTGCTGAGCCCGCTGCGGACCAACTGGTATTGCCCGCGCAACTCCAAGCCTATATTGAATCGGCGATCTATGCGCGCACCAACGGTTATCTGCTGCGCTGGAACAAAGACATTGGCAGCCATGTAAAGAAAGGCGAGCTGCTGGCGGAAATCGACACTCCGGAAATTGACCAGGAGCTTTCTCAGGCCAAGGCCGCGCAGCAACAAACCGTGGCGCAACTGCAGTTGGCCAAATCGACAGCTGAACGGTGGGTCAATCTGCGCAAGACTGATTCGGTTTCGCAACAGGAAGCCGACCAGCAAGCCAGCGCCTACACGCAGGCCATGGCAAATAACGCAGCCGCGGAAGCCAACGTGCGCCGCTTGCAGCAACTTGAATCCTTTAAGCACATTTATGCGCCGTTTACAGGCGTAATCACCCGCCGCAATACCGATGTTGGCGCTCTGATCACCGCGGGCAGCGCCAGCACAGGCAAGGAGCTTTTCGACGTCGCTCAGGTCGATCCTTTGCGCGTCTTCGTCAACGTTCCGCAAACCAATGCCGGCTCCATCCGCGCGGGCTTGCCCGCCTACATAGAGCTGAGCGAGCATCCGGGCCAGAAATTTGCCGGCAAGGTGGTTCGGACCTCGGACTCCATCGATCCCGCCACGCGCACCCTGCTTACAGAAATCGATGTCCCCAATCCCCAGGGCCATCTGTTGCCCGGATCGTATGCTGAAGTCCATTTCGCCGTGCCAGTCCAGATAACGCGCTTGTCCATTCCCGTCAATGCGTTGCTTTTCCGGCCGGAAGGCCCCCGCGTGGCCGTTGTGGGCTCTGATCATAAAGTCCATCTCAAGGCAATCAACATTGGCCGCGACTACGGCATAAAAATCGAAATCCTTGGCGGGCTCGATCCCAATGACCAGATCGTGGTGAATCCGGCAGACTCCCTGGAGGAGGGGCAGGAAGTCAACATCAAAGCCGGTTCTGGAGGCGGATCGCAATCGTGAGGCAGATTTTTCTCCGGTTAGGTTCATCGTTGCTGCTGGCATTTTTCCTGGGTGGTTGTGCCGTTGGTCCCAACTATCATCGGCCTGACGTCGCCACTGCTCCTGCCTGGAAGGAGCAGCCTCCATGGCGTGCCGCCGATCCCAAAGACTCGATCCCGAAAGGCAACTGGTGGACTACGTTCGCTGACAGCGAACTGGATCAATATGAAACGCAGGCTCTCAAATCCAACCAGACCATTGAAGTAGCGCGCTATCAACTGGAACAAGCGCGAGCTTCAGCGCGAATCACTCAGTCAGGATTGTTTCCCCAATTGAACGCGGGCGTTGCCGTCCAACGCGCTCGGAATTCCGCCGGCAAGCCGACCACGACTGGTATCCCGCTGACATCCCCAACCACCTCCAATGATTTCCTGATTCCCTTCAATCTCACCTGGGAAGCAGACCTTTTTGGCGGCGTAAGGCGCAGCGTGGAGTCCGCGAACGCAAATTATCAGGCATCCGCTGCCGCTCTGGAAAATGTCCGGTTGGTAATTACCTCCGAACTCGCGGTGGATTACTTCTCCCTGCGGGAACTCGATGCTGAGATAGCGGTGGTCAATACATCGGTGGAGGACCAGAATAAATCGTTAACGCTGGTGCAAAATCGCCATGCCGGCGGCATTGCCTCCGGGCTGGACGTGGCCCAACAGGAAGCGCTGCTGAACTCCACCCGCACTCAGGCCACGCTGTTGCGGCAGCAGCGGGCACAGTTCGAGCATGCCATTGCCGCTCTGGTCGGGGTTCCTGCCTCAAATTTCAGCGTGCCGGTAAAACCGCTGGCGCTGGCTCCGCCCGCGGTGCCAATCGGCGTGCCGTCAGACGTTCTGGAGCGTCGTCCGGACATTGCCCAGACTGAGAGGCAGATGGCGGCGCAAAACGCGCAAATCGGCATAGCCAAAAGCGCTTACTATCCCGGCATCAATCTCTCTGCGGCAGGTGGGTTTGAGAATACCGCGCTGGGCAGCATCATTGGCGCTTCCACGGGCTTTTGGGCGCTCGGCGCCAATGTGGCGGAGACTGTCCTCAGCGGCGGCCGACGGCGCGCTCAGGTGGGCTTTGCGAAGTCAGGATACGGCGCTTCTGTCGCCAACTACCGGCAGACGGTGCTGACGGCCTTCCAGGAAGTGGAGGACTCGCTTTCCGGGCTGAGCGTGCTGACTGAAGCGGCGGAAACCCAGCAGCAAGCGGTAAACGCGTCGCAACGGGCCTTGCAGATTGCCAATGATCGATACACCGGCGGCCTGGTTACCTACCTTGACGTAATCACCGCTGAAGAAAATCTTCTGGATGCGCAGCGTCTGGCCACTCAGATCCTCGGCCAGCGCCTGGTCACTTCTGTGAGTTTGGTAAAAGCCCTTGGCGGCGGCTGGGACTCTTCCAGCCTGCAGACTATCCGCGTTAAAGCCACGATAAAACAAGCGATCGAACCATAATGTCGCGTCCCGCTCGAAACGCGCACCGGGATCACTCGCAAGGCTTCCATTTGGCACTGGCAAAACAGGCGTTATCTACGCTGCTGTTGGCGGGACTGCTCGCCGGTACAGCTTTTGGACAAAAACCTGCGTCAGAAGAACATCTGGCGCTCATTGCTCGCGCTTCCGAACACGAGCGAGCTGACCTTGAAAATCCCAAACCGTATCGCTACCAGGAGCGGCTGGACTGGAATTGGGGTTCCGAAACACGTTCGGTCATTGAAACCGCCCAGGGGCGGGCAGACCGGATCATATTGTTCAATGGCGAGCCGCTCTCTCCAGACCAGCAGGCAAAGCAGCAGCACCGGCTGGAAAAACTATTGTCTGATCGCGACGCCGTTAAGAGCGAGTTGAAAGACCAGAAAAGCGAAACGCAGCGCCGCATCAGGATCGTAAGGGCCTTTCCGAAAGCGTTCTTCTTTGACTATGCAGGCGTAGCGAAGGGCCTGCTTCGCTTTGATTTTCGCCCCGACCCGGATTTCGCTCCCAAAGACCGTGAAACGCAAATGTATCGCGGCATGGAAGGTTCAGTCTGGATAGAGCCCACGCAGGAACGCATCGTCCGAATCGAGGGCATTCTGGTCAAGGACGTAAGCTTTGGCTGGGGCATCGTCGGGCGCCTTAACAAAGGTGGGATTTATGAGATCGCTCAAACCCAACTGGCTCCGGGGAAGTGGCGCATTACAACGCTGGATGTCAACCTGAAGGGAAAAATGTTCCTGTTCAATTCATTCAAGTTTCAGCGCAAGGAGATCAATTCTCGATTTCAGCCGGTCTCGTCTGAACTGACGCTCCAGGAGGCCATACAAGAACTGCTTACCGCTCCCGCTGAGAAACGTCAGGGCAAGCACCCGCCGCTACACAAGCAGAATCCACACAAATAAGCGCGGTTGCCGCATGAAAGCCCATCAGAATTTCTCAGGAAAAGCGGGTCGAATAGTAGTGAGGAATGAGAGCTACGAAGAGCCTTATGCGGATACGTCCGCAGAGACAGGCTTCTGATGGCGGGCAAGAAATACCTGAAGTTTCTTTTCAGCTGCTGGGAAGCGACGGAGCAACGGGCTCATCCAGCGACGCGCCCACTTATATTCCAACGAAAGAAATGACAAACCAACAATCAGGAGCACCACGCCCGGAAGGACCGGCAGCACCAGGCCTGCCCCGCCCAGCATCAGCAGGGTCCATCCAGCCGCGTTAAATGCTACACGCTTCACCATGTCCTATTGGATGCCTTCACAGAGAGATTTGATCTCGTTACATTCGAAATAATTTACGAGCAGCCGGCCTGCTCCAATACTTGCAGTGATCTGAACCATAAACTGAGGTGCCGGATTGTGTATTTCAAAGCTCATATTCAAGCTGCAATATTTTTCCAGATGGCTGGCGAGAAACTAACGATGGATTGCCGCCGTCACGGACTTCAATAGCCATGCTCTCCGCACAACTCTGGCACAGCCAAAAATGCTCTATCGTGGCTCGCGTCGCGGAGGCAATTGTGCGCGGGACAGAAAAGAGCTTGCCGTGCCGGTAATAAATGAACGGCTTCCGGCAGCTCGGGTTAGCGCACTCTGAAACCATGTTCCTGACTCCTTAAGCTTTTTCCAATCATCTACCGATCCGTTAATCCCGGGCTGTGATGCCCGTCACGCTTTCCATGCCCGCGCGGACAGCCTGCAAATTCACGTATGGTGTGTGATATTCGTCACGTTTTCCCTGGTACACCGGGCGTTACGATTGCTTTGGCGTCGATGTTGTCCGCGACCAGCCCGGAAGAATTCAAGAGAACCAGGAGCCCGAGTCAAATGAAACGATCAAAAGCTGGTGTTTACGTTATGGTCTTACAGGGAGCGGTTCTGCTGGCAGGGCTTTTCGCCGCGGCAAGCACAGCTCCGGACGAGAAAACAAAAAGCCAACAGCACGATCCCGGGCGCCTCATCCAGTCCCTGAAGGGCCCCGACATCTATCGTGCTCATTGCGCCACCTGCCACGGAGTGGAAGGCAAGGGTGATGGCCCGGTCGCGCCGGCGCTCAACACCAAACTGCCCGATCTTTCCACGATTTCCCAGCGGAGTGGTGGGGTCTTTCCCGCAGGCCGCGTGCGCAAGATCATCCTGGGCGATGAAACCATTGCTGGCCATGGTTCCCGCGAAATGCCGGTTTGGGGGCCGATCTTCCACCAGATACAGGAAGACCGCGATTACGGCGAAGTTCGCCTGCAAAACATTACCGATTACCTGAAGTCGATCCAGAAGTAGCTCCAGCCTCCTGAGCTGCGCTCGTGGCACAATAAGGCCATGAGTCATAGTGCCCGGCCAACAGCACCCGATGCCGTCGCCAAACTGGCAGCGCAGGTTGTAGAAGCAGCTGACAGAATTCGGCCTGTGGTGGTCGAAACTCCCGTCGAAAAGATTGAGGGCTTCGCTCTCGCCGAGAGCGTTGAGCTCTTTTTTAAGCTGGAGAATCTACAAAGTACTGGCTCATTCAAGCTTCGCGGGGCCAGCAACAAGATTCTTTCCCTCTCGCCCGAACAGGCTGCACAAGGGGTAATCGCTGCCTCCAACGGCAATCACGGACTAGGGGTCGCCGCCGCTGCAAAGGCAGCCGGAATCACCGCTGAGGTTTATGTCTCCAACCATGTTTCGCCTTCCAAAGCGCGACGCATCGAGGAATATGGCGCCCATATAAAACGCATAGGAAACGATCCGCTTGAGGCGGAGTTAGCGGCGCGGGCCTCCGCGTCCCAGCAACGCAAGGTATTCATTTCTCCTTATAACGACACTCAGGTCATGGCGGGGCAGGGCACCATCGCCGTTGAGCTGCTGCGTCAACTGCCGCCGCTGAACGCAATATTTGTCGCTGTTGGCGGGGGCGGACTCATTGGCGGAATTGGCGCTTACCTGAAATGCGCTTCTGCGCAGACCGAGGTGGTAGGCTGCTGGCCGAAAAACTCTCCCGTCCTTTATCAATCGATTAAAGCAGGGCGTATTCTCGAGGTCGCAGAACAGCCTACCCTTTCTGAAAGCACGGCCGGCGGTCTTGAGCCCGGCTCCGTGACGTTGGAAATCTGCTCCCAGGTTATCGATACCTCCGTCCTCGTATCAGAGACAGAGATTCTCGATGCCATGCGCAAGGTCCGCGCTTTGAAAGGATGGATCATTGAAGGCGCGGCCGCCGTTGCTGTCGCAGCCTTCCTGAAGACCGTTGACCACTATAAAAGGAAAAAAGTGGCTGTCGTAATCTGCGGCGCCAATGTTTCGGAAAAAGTCCTGTCCATGTTGTAAAGAACTTTCCGTCTTTCACGTTACGCCAGAACGCTTTAGGATGGATCAGCAGCACACCAGCATTCTCTGCCTGATGAAAATAGCCATTGACGCACACAGCTTAGGCACTCAATCCGGGGGCAATGAAACATATTGTCGCCAGCTTCTCCGCGGCCTCGCGCAGTCCCCGGGAGAGAATCAATATGAACTTTTTTATACCAATCCCTCCGCGCTAAGCGCGGTAGATCCTGCGGGCGGAGCGTTTCACTTTACTCCCATTCCTAAAAACCCAATTGTAAGGATTTGTGCCGTTCTCCCGCGCCTGCTTGCTCAAACAAAGCCGGATGTTTTCCACGCCCAATATGTGCTGCCGCCATTCGTGAAGACCAGGACTGTTCTCGCAATCCACGATCTGGCGCACGAGCATTTTCCGGAATTTTTTCATCCGGTGGAAGCGTTTCGGATGAAGAGGCTGGTACGCTGGTCGGCAAAACGTGCCAGCCATATCATGACAATCTCGGAGTTTTCGGCAGTTGATATTGCCCGGCGATTTGATCTTCCGCGCGAAAGAATCACTGTTGCGCACCTGGCTGCGTCACCGGATTTCCATCCCAGAGATAAAGCGCAAAGCCAGGAACATCTGGCGCGTAAATATGGCCTCGCGATGCCGTTTATCTTGTATGTCGGGAGGATCCAGGCGCGGAAAAACCTTCCTCGTCTGGTGGAAGCCTATGCACCGCTGCGCAAACAAGGATTGGACGCAAAACTGGTGATGGTGGGGAAAAAGGATTGGCAGTCCGAGCAGCTACTCGAAAAGATCAAGGAACTTGACTTGCAGGAATCTGTTGTGTTTCCCGGATTCGTGCCCTTTGACGATCTGCCGCTCTTCTATAACGCCGCCGAAGTTTTTGTTTTCCCCTCATTTTTTGAGGGCTTTGGTCTGCCTGTAGTGGAAAGCATGGCCAGCGGCGTTCCCACAATTACTTCTTTCGGGTCCTCTTTGGAGGAGGTCGCTGGCGATGGCGCGATCCTCATCGATCCGCGCAATACGGATTCAATAACGGCTGCTCTCGGCAAAGTCCTTGGCGATACTGCCCTGCAGAGAGATTTAGCCGCGCGCGGCCTGGAAAGAAGTAAGCAGTTCACCGCTGGAAATCTGGCGGAGAGAGCGCTGGCCGTGTATCGTTCGCTTGCTTGAAAGCTGATTGCTGGCTTTCTAGGCGGAAATCAGGCTCGCGGCCTGCGCACGACGAGCCAAATAATTTTCCAGGCCCTCTTTCCAGTGGGTGAAAACGTTCAGGGATTTGTTCTTCAACGCCTCATTTTCAAGGACAGAGTACTTTGGCCGCGCCACCTTTACCGGGAACTCCCCGGGCCGGGCCGGTTCCAAACGGATATTCGTCTTCGTCAGGGCGAAAATGGCTGCGGCAAACTCAAACCAGGAGCAACTGCCTTCAGCGGTGGCATGATACAGCCCGTAGTCTGAGGAGTGGCTCAGCCGCACGAGTTGCTGCGCGATCTGCACTGTGGGCGTGGGCGTAACAAATTCATCGTCCACTACTCTGAGCTCGTTGCGCTCGGTGGAGAGCTTCAGCATCAATTCTACAAAGTTCAATCCGCCTTTGGCGCGGCACGGATTTTCGCCATAAATCGCTGACGTGCGAACTACAAAATGGCGCGGGTTGGTGGAACGCACAAATAATTCGCCGGAAAGCTTGGTATTGCCATATACGTTCAGCGGACCCGGCTCATCGGCTTCCGTATATGGAGCATTCTTCCGCCCATCGAACACGTAATCTGTGCTGATGTGCATCAGCGTGGCATCCATCTCCTGCGTGACCTGGGCCAGATTGCGCGCCCCAATACCATTTATGGCAAATGCAAGCGCCGGATCGGCTTCACATTTCTCCACATGATGGAACGCCGACGTGTTCAACACCAACTCGGGCCGCAGAGCGCTGAGCGACTCACGGACTGACGCCAACGAGGAAACTTCTATCTCTTGATGTGTAAGGCTCGTGACCTCATGGCCTTCATCGGCGAAAGCTGAACCTGCATCCCGGCCCAACTGGCCGTTTCCACCGATTATCGCAATTTTCATTGCGTGGCCCCGACTGAGCTGGTTATCACCTTTGCCTTATCGTCGAGTCCCTTGAACACCTGAATGTTGTAATAGTTGGGATTGTCCCAGTCCTTGCACTTTGACATGTTTTCAATCAGGTTGCGAACAATGGTCTTGACGCTATGATGAGGATGGAAACTGAGAATATTCTTGGCCCGCTCAATCGCTACTTTGTAATTACGGATGTCCTGAATATGCTTGATATCCAGTGTCGGGCTGCTTCCGGTTTCTTCATGAATCGTGACTTTCACCAGATCGGCCACTTCTCCCACGGTATGGTTCCCGGATGCAATATTGAAAATCCCTGAAAGCGATTGGTTCGCTTCAATGGCGCGAATATAAGCCATTGCCGCATCTTCAATACTCAAGATCGGCCGCCAAGTCGCAGGGTTATTCACCCGAATGACGCCATCCTTCATCGCGCATTTGAACATGGTGTTGATAATAAGATCGAACCTCATGCGCGGGCTGTAGCCTGAGACAGTGCCTTTGCGCAACGCGATGACGGAGAAATCATTGTCGATGAGCTGCATGACCGCCTGCTCACCCTGAAGCTTGGAAATTCCATAAGGATAGGACGAAGACACGGGGCGGTCTTCATCGAACAGTTCATTTTCTGTGTAGCCATATACAGAGCAGGAGCTGGCGTAAATATAGCGACGCACCTTGGCCTGCTTGGCGATGTAGCAGAGATAGGCCGGGGCAGCCGCGTTAAAAATGAAATTCTTGCTGGGTGAAAATTCGGCCATTGGATCATTGGAAAGGCCGGCAAGGAATATCACCTGTTCATAGTTCTTCAAATCGCCAACCTGAAGATCGAACAGATCCCGATTAATGATGCGGACTTCCGGCGGAAGCGAATTTCCAAACCAGAAAAGGTCTACTACATCCACGTCATAACCACGCTCCAGCAGCTTGGGTATGAGTGCTGAACCCACGTACCCCGCGCCGCCCGCTACCAGAATCCGCATAAGCCTCCAATAAATGGCTGAAACTTGCTCAATTTTATACGATCAGGGTCACGGTCGCCTATCCGTCGGTGAAGTTCTTCAGTCCCTATTACCCTCTTTGGCTCCCCCTTTAGCTTCTCAGGTCATTGTCTGGCTTGACCGCTTGTCCAAGGGTCTTTTATTCTAACGATTCTATGGCTCCTTCCCTCACGAGCGTACATGCGCATGACTTCCGCGATCTTTATTCTTCAGCCCGCGAACAAGCAAAGACCGCCCGCAGAACGCGTGAGTGGACGATACCAACGTTGGAGCGTCTGGGTGTGCTATCCGGGCGCATTCTAAGTATTGGCTGTGCTTCCGGCGTTGATGTCTCTACGCTGCGTTTGCACGGCTACGACGCTTACGGAATAGACGCGTACCCCGCATGCGAATGCGCTACTGAATGGTGCCAGGTCGCAACAGCAACCAGCATCCCGTTTGAAGATGGCGCTTTCGATGCAGCCCTGATGCTGGAAGTGATTGAGCACATCCCAAAACCGGAGCGTGAAGCCAGCGCGCGTGAGTGCATGAGGGTGTTAAAGAAGGGGGCGCCCTTGATTGTGGCTACCCCCAACCGTCTGTTTCCGTTTGACGAACACAGCGACAGATTTGTCAGGGTACATTCCCCGTTCCGCGATGATACGGTAACTGTCAATGAGTTGGAGAACTTGTTTCATGCGCAGGCAATCACGCTAACTTGGCGTCAATATTTCAAATTTGAGCATTTTCGGACAATTGGAATGGTTCTGAATCGAATAATGCCTATATTTGATTTTTCTTTTATCCATCGCTCTACGCTAAATCCACATCTGTTTGTCGCGTTAAAGCAGAAGGTCTGATAAACAGGTCAGCCAAACTTACTTTCCCTCACAAGGATTTGCGGACCGCCTTGTGCCCTTAAAAAAGTGACCGGGATCATTTAAAAGCAAAGATTTTATCTTCCTGAACGCTGGAATGAACTTGTGTTGGGTCTTCTCCGGCGGCAAGCTGGTAGAACAGCTCTTCATATTGGTCGACAATGCGCTCCCAGTTGTAGAAATTACGGATCCGATCAGGAGCGCGGCGGCGGTAATCTTCGGCAAGGCCGGGATCGTCTTCAATCAGCTGGATCTTCGCGGCCAGGTCCGCGGCATCCTTAAACAGGAGTCCGTGGCCGGCCAATACTTCAGCATTGAATGGGTTGTCATGTGCCAAAATACAGTTGCCAAAGCCAAGGGCCTTAAGGAGCGCCGGGTTTGTTCCACCCATCATGTGGCCATGTATGTAGGCATATGAGTTGCAGTGAAGCTCTTTGATGTGCTCAATGCTGTCAACGTGCCCCAGGAACCGCACCCGGTCACCGGCATTGTTCTTAAGGTCATCAATAAATCCGCTGCGATAATTCGCATCTCCGGCAATGGCCAGCAGGCGTTTGGTCGGGGCTTTCTTGAAGCCTTCCACGATCAGAGCGGCATTGTTTTCCGGCACCAGCCGGCTGGCAATCAGATAATAGTTTCCCGGCTCAAGACCATATTGACGAACGATTGCCGGTTCGGATGACTCCTCAATGTTGCCGCCATACGCGATGCACGCAGAAGGCGTTTTGAATTCGTCGAGATAAAGCTTCCGCATGGCATAAGCGTCCGTGATAATGCCCTTCGGCAGTATCTTCCCTGACAGCCGCGCATTCCAGTAAAAATAGGCCTTGCCCAGGCGCCCCCACTTGCCTCGTTTCCACTCGATTCCATCCACATTCAGGGCGCAGTTCTGGCGCAATATTCTGGGGATAGCACAGTGAAATGCATTGGCCACATTGGTAATCAGCATTGCATCCACATTGCGCCGCTGCACGTCCAACATGCAGGCCAGCGTATGCGTGAACGTCCCAAAGTTTTTGGTTTCAATGCTCGGCGTGTAAATCAGGCGAACACCCTTGTACACCGGGGGCCGTTCCTTGAAAAGCGCCTTGCGACAATACACAATCACATCATGGCCGCGTTCCACCAGTCGCGGCGCCAACTCGATAAAAAATGTCTCCGTGCCGCTATAGGTGGAGGGTATGCCCCTGCCGCCGAAGATCGCGAGCCTCAGCTTGCGCCCGTAGATTGGATTCACTTTTGCCGCGTCGTTCATATCAGTGAAGTCTCGGTCCTGACGATATTGATCGCGGCATTTCTCTCATTTCTGATGATTCTCCTGAATCACAAGGCAGGCTGAAATCGAACTTATTGCGACCATAGAATTTGCGCCACCGGAACAAAGATGCAAGGCGTTCGGTAAAGCACGTCGAATAACTATTTCAAATATTACAGCGTATTGCCTGATTGCCAATCCTTCTCCGAATTAATCGGAGGCAGTTCGATCAGTTTGTTTCCCATATTCGGGTTTCGAAGCGAAAAATATGGAGATGGCGCAACCGATGAGTCCAAGATGTACCCACGAAAAAGCCAGCAGCGTCCCTTCAGTGGCTTGAAATGAAATACAGTAAACCAAAGCCGAAGCCAATAGTGCAACCAGCTCTGGATTGGATTCTAGCTTAAGTACCTTCCTGGACTGGCGATACAAAGACATTAGAAATGCAACGAAGATCACAATGCCTACGATGCCAGTATCGTGTAGAACGCGCATCTCCGTATTGCCGATCCACCCTTGGTCTTCCCAATCCTCTCCGAGCGACTGCCAATCGAAAGTAAGTTGAAAACTGGAGGTACCACCACCCAGAAAGGGATGTTTCAAGACTTCGTCAAAAGCTGAAGTCACCTGCACGATGCGTGTAAGCGTATTGGGATCAACAGCAGGTTCGCCGATATCCATGGTTTTGAAACGTTCCGTATATTGTGGGACAACCGCTGGAAGCACCACCAGAAGGGCGCACAACATTGCCTTGGCAATGCTTATTCGTAATTTGCGCGTCAGCAGACCCTTTCGTGCTGCAAAAAAAACCGTCACCGCCAAGCCAACCAAAGTGGCCCCCAGGGCACCGCGCGAAAGACTGATTGCCATTCCGGAAAGAGCCAATGCATACCCTACCAGAAACCTGCGGCGACGCTCATAGAGATACATGACCAGCATCATCACTGACAACGCGCCGCTATAGGAGCCCAGAAGATTTGCTTCATATTGCAGGCCATACGGCGCAGAGGTGTCACCGTATTGGCCGATGGTCATGCCGAATTCAGTGCCGAAAATAAGATTGGAATAGAAACAAAGGATTCCGTATGCCACTGCCGCAGCACCAACTGCTAACAATGCCATGACCGCCTTATGCAACCCAGCCCGATCTTGGATCAGGACACGCAGAAAATAGTAAGCAAGAATAATCAGGACTTGCTGCAGGGCCCATTTGATAGTTTGCCGAGGTTCAATCGACATGAATAGAGAGCTAAAAAGATTGAGCGCAGCATAGGCCATCAGCAAATAGTCAGGCCAAATCCAACGCACCGGCTGGCTGCGTTTTTTCCAGAGAAACAAGATGCTGATGCACAATATTCCACAGACAAGGTGTTCCGGCCTCGCTTTAAGGCCGCCAATTTCGACGAACAACCGCGGAGCTGCCGACGCAACTATCAAAGCAACGATGGCGCCGATTGCACTGTATGACAACCAGAATGCGGCTATGGGAACTGCAATTGCCGCCCCTACCAGGAGAGCAGTCACGCCGGATGCGTCTGGCCAGAGCAGAATCGCAGTAGCCGTTATGAGAAATAAAAAAGGCGTCGGATTGGGAATGGACGCGGTTGAAGAACCAATTTTCATTCAAATAAATAGTCGCGATGAATGCCTTAACATTACCACAATTTTACCGTGGGCCGCGATTACCGGCTAGTAGCAATGCCCGGCTCTGACGGATCAAGGTAAGTCGTGCATTTTTATGGATGTCCATTCGGACCCTCCAGATTGGGTTGACGGCTCATCACAATCAGCTTCTCTGGTTTTGCCCGAATGGACAACCTCTTGAAATGTCACACTTAGCCCGGATTTCTCACAAATAAATAGGAAAAAGCCGTTGTTCGTGGCATAAGTGATTTGTCAAAGAATCATTTAGCGCCAGAGGAGACAACGGCTTTTCTATGACAGAGTGTAATCAAGTCAGC
>JBAVUZ010000600.1:0-3402 GCA_049697035.1 Candidatus Angelobacter sp.
CTGTAGCTGTTCCAGTCAAACCAACTCCAGTTGAACCAGCTGCAATTGAACCTACTCCAGGTGAACCTGCTCCGCAAATCGCCGCGCCGCTTTACGCCACGCCCAACGATTATCCGCCAGCGCAGCCTAGAGGAGGCGCATTTCGCATAATCGTTCTGGTCCTGCTGCTGTTGATTATGGTTGGTGGTTTTGGCGGCTGGTATTTCATGGGTGTGGAGACCGTGATTGTCTGCAGCCCGCCGGATGTGACAGTCTTTCTCGACAACAAGGAGTTGGCCCCGACTTCCTACGGCAGGTATGTGATTCCGCACCTTTCACGCCAGCCACATTTGCTGCGAGTGCAGCGGGCTGGGTTTGCCGACACGATTGAGCGGCTGGATTTTCCCATGACGTCATTGCATGAATGGGTCAACATCAAGCTGGTACCACGCAGAACGACACGACCTTTTTCTTCGCGTTAGCAATCTGCCGATAAAAAGAAAAGCCGGCGCTCAAGCACCGGCATGCTTCTTAAAAATCCCTGACCTAATTATCCAGATCAGAAAAATGTTTCAATCCCGCCTGCTGCCCAGTCTGTTTCGGCTTTTGTGTGGGAACGGGTCGTGAGTAGTGGCGTATGACAACGTCATCGCCAATCTGCTTTTCAGATTGCTCCGCTACCAGGTGCGCTTGCCGAACGCGAGGTGAAGGCTTGGCCGCGGTCCCCGCTGACTGCACTTGCGCTGGCTGTCCTGGCTGCGGCTTGGCTTGCGTTGTTGCTGCGGTAGTTTGCGCTGCCTGAGCTTTTGCAGGAACAGCCGGCAACGTTACACCGCCGGTCTGCACGGTGACGCCCTTTGAAGTTGTGGTGCTGGCCAATGGCGGGCGCGATGAATGAAACAGTCCCAGGGCGATTCCGACGATGAACAGTGCGGTCACGGCGGCAGCGCCGGTCAATATAGGGCGTAGCGGCGGATGGATGCTGCGCCATAGCTGTATGGGCGTCGCGGTCACGGCGGCGCGGGCGGAACTTACAGCCGGCTCCTGTCTTGATGCTGCGACTGGCGGCACAGCACGTCTGCGTTCCTGCATTGGCGGTGGCGCATAAAAGCTTTGTGAAGGCCGGCTCTGCTCCGGCGCGGGAGGCTCAAAAGGCATGGATTCACGCACACGCTCCGACGGCAATCCTGGTTCGCGCTGGCGGACAAGTTCCATCAGCCGTGCTGCGGCCTGTTCGCGCGCAAGTTCCAATTCCGTGGCCCGCTGATGCGCTTCCGCACGGCGCTGTTCCAGATCCAGCAGGCGGGCGGCATGTTCGGCTCTGGCTTCGGCGGACCGCACCTGCGCCCGCTTCCTGTATTCCTCAAAATGATCGCGAACAGAAGCCTTGGTGGATGCCGCCAAGGCCAGTGCGCCAGCCCAAGTCTGTGCTGCGACTCTTGCTCCATCCTCCAAAACTTTTTTGCCGCGCTCAGGAATTTGCCTGCGGACGACCGGCGTAACCTCCTGCTCTTTCTCTTCGTCAGCACGGTTTGTCCTGCCGCTAAAAGGCGTTAGTTGTGCCAAATAAGGCATTGGGTCGGCGGCCCGCGGCGGCTCAGGAAAGATGATGGGAGCAGCGGCATGCTCTTCCGTGTGCCGTTCCGCCATAGGCGCAGCCGCCATTGGTTCCACGGCGGGCGGTTCTTCCAGAAATGCCACCGGTGGCATCGGTTCCTGCTCAATTACAGGAACATCAACCGCTTCATTCATCACTTCATTGCTGGCGTGAATGGCGGGCGACGGCATTTCAATCACAGGTGCAAAGGCAGATTCAAACTCGCGCTCTGGATCACGCTCAGCCGCAGTCTGCGATTCCAGCACAGGCTCCATCGCCGGCTCAGGCTCCATTTTCTGGAATATCGCCGGCTCGGGCGCTCTCGTCTCGTGTTCCACTGGCTGCGGCGCGGTCGACCCATACATAATCGGCTCTGCGGCTGGCTTGGGTGCCATCTGCAAAATGCCGGGGGCCACAGCCACGTCGGCCCCAAGTTCGCTGGCCAGATCCGCGGCCCGGTCCAGCACGTCTGCCCGTTCACAGACCTCAAACTCTATTTCCAGATCAGCCGGGGCCAGATTGGTTTGGTCCGGACGCGCCACTTCAACGCTATATCCCTGTTGCTTGAGTTGGCTGGAAAGGTCAGCTGTCCGTTCCGGATTGCGCGTAAGAATGCGAGCCAGTGGCATGAGGAGCCACCTCCCAGGAGATTTACTGAGGCCGGAATTTTAAGGAATCCAGCCGCACGTGTACATAGTACAGCAGTGGCGTGGATAATTAGACGCAAATTGCGAGGCGAGGGGTGTCTGGCGGGCGACCTTTTCAGTTCACTTCAGCAAACTTTACAACCCGTCCGGGGGACGGGCTCTTAGTTCACTTCAGCAAAGTCCATGCCGTCGGCAAACTGCAAGCCCGCAATCTGCTTTGCGTGGTGCTGAACTTCCAGGTACGCCGTCATCAGGGCAATGTGCACTGACTCGCGCTGCGCGGGGCTGGTGCATTCGGTGCGAATGCGGTCGAGTTCCAAATACCGATCATGTGCCTGCACGAATTTGTTTACGACTCTGTTCATAGCTTCACCATTGTTCTAGGAGTGAACGCAACCGCGAATCACTCAAAGACCTTAGAACCCTGCCTACTATCCACTAGCTCAGTAACGTTACCTGCATAACGTTACTTGGCAGGATCGAACACAGTTTGCGCTTAATGCCGGTCCATTTCTGTGAGGGTAATCACACAAGTTGCCGGTTTTTCTGAACAGAATTCAGCGCTGCGTGAAATTTTGGAACACCTTAAACTGCCCGGTTTCAGCCCGCTTTTTCAGCTTACGCACTAATTATTGTGCGTTACGATTTTGAGCTTGTTGAATAATTTTCAATCTTCTGAAAACACCGTCTCTTCAGCGACGTCAGTCAAACTTTCGAACTCGAGTTTGTAGCCATCGGGATCTTGCACGGACGTGACCCACATTCCGTTCCCGACGAATGGCCTCTTCGCGGCGATCTGGCGGGACCTGAAATCTTTGTAAAGAGCCAACGCGTCTTTGCATTGGAAGCAGAGGGAAACGCCAACTCCCAGCTTCTCATCAGGACGGCCTGAATTCGGATGATGGTCCTTTTTAAACTCCTGGAGCATCAGCGCGGCATACCCAAGTTCCAGCCACCACCAGCATATTCTGCCGTCGCCATCTGGTGTCCACTTCCTGGTCATCGCAAAACCAAGACCATCAACATAAAACCGCAGCGACGCTTCCATGCTGCTGACGCGAAAGAAAGGGACGGCCTGTCGGACATTGGCTTCAATCTTGGTTTGAGTTGCCATGTCAAGCCTTCCGGAACAGCGGCACGATCTTCCTTTGCCGCTTGCATTAAGTCTTGCTATTGGCT
>JBAVUZ010000601.1:0-1542 GCA_049697035.1 Candidatus Angelobacter sp.
GCTCTTCCAGCAGCGCATTGTTCAGCGCAGCTGAAACCGCCGGGACATTCTTGGTTTCAATGAATTCCCCGGCAATCAGTTTTTGGGTTACCTGGCGGGCTAAATACCCGACATATTCTTTGGAAAGGAGCATGCTTTTTTAGACGGTATGTGCTTGAAAAGAATAGTGTAGCACATCCGGCTCACCCCTTACCGATGGTCGGACGCACTTGCTGCCACGGACTGCCGCATCAAACGCGAAAAATCCGGTCTCCGGTTCCACTGATATTTTGGATCGAAACGATCTGTCCCTGCGGCCAATTGGCAATCCGTATTGATGTTGTTCTAACCTATCCGCTGGGGATTGAAAATGCTTCGTAAACTTGTTGCTTTGTTCATGCTTCTGGCGCTTCTCGCCTCTCCCGCGTCCGGTTTTGATAGCTTCTGGCATTCTGAAGCCACGCGCAAAGTGGCTGAAGCGAACGGATTCAGCGAAGACGCGCGCAAGATCATGCAACTCGGCAATTTTTCCCCGGACTTCTTTGGGCCGGTATCTGACTTTGCCGCAAACACTCTCCACGGGCAGGGTCTCAATGCGCTCAATCAGTATTTGGCAAAAAGCGCACAGGACCGCGATGCCGCCATTTTCCTTCATTTTGACAATCTGAATGGTGAACTGGACCGCAATTCTAAATTCGACACCCTCTTCAATCGCCTGCTGACAAATACACAGTGGGTGATCGGCGGTTACATCAAGCAGACTAATGCGGACGAGCGCACGCGCAAAACCATGACACTGATCGTGCTTGGCGCTTCGCTCCATGCCATCCAGGATTTTTACAGCCATTCCGACTGGATTCATCACGACTTCAACAACACGGCGGTCAAGCTCGTCCATCTCCCTTCTGGTGAATTGCGCGCGCCCACATGGTTTGAGTATCGCGACAAGGCTGGCGATCCGGACAAGTGGCCTTTTCAGGTGAAGACCGGCATCTATCCTCCTGTCGCGGGCGCCGTGAATACTCACACGCACATGAACCACGATAATTCTCGTCTCCTCTATAGGGAGTATGAAACTGCGGGCCAGCCACTCGTCTCCCAGGCCAAGTATCATGACGCCGGTCCAGTGCCGGCTCACGAACAGGATGAAGCCTCTGCCTTTGCTCACCAGCAGATGGCATATAACACGGCCGTCGCGGCAAGCATTGAATGGGTCAAGAAAGTTGAAGAGTATGCTGATGCCAAAGCGGCCATTGAGTCTGCCAAAAGCTGGCAGTTGAAATTGAAAGATCCCAAACTGGCGCGAGAACTGGAAGCCGGCCAGATTACTGAGATGGCGCTCTCCTGCGCAGCCGGCAAATGGGACGGCGAAGACCCGCCCGGCGATCGTGGGGTGCTTTGCAAAACCGTGGTTGATCAAACCATCACTCCGAGTTCCGCTTCCAGCGCGGCGAATATTGAATCCATCATTGTTGGCCTGGCTACCGGCGCTGCCTTTCCTTACGCGCTGAAATATACCGGCAAATTCTGGGACGTTCACCGCCAATATCATCTTTTAGATCA
>JBAVUZ010000602.1:0-7696 GCA_049697035.1 Candidatus Angelobacter sp.
CCATTAGTGTGATAAAGACAAAGGTACAGGGCAAGAACTACGTAAATGCGTTTGCCAGCGCCGTGGCAGCGCTCAGCCGCGCCGGGGAAGATCTTACCGCCCGCGTGCTGGAAATGCTGGTCAGTGACTTTGACGCTGCCCGCGCCGAGCTATGGCTGTGGGACGCCTCTTCCGGCTCCTGCTATCTCACGCACGCGCAGGGCACCGCCGCAACGCATCGGCTTGACTATGCCGCTGCAGGCGCCGGCGCGGTGGGCAAAATCGCGCACAACAAGACCACAATTGAAAATATCGTGCTCTCCACCTTTGGCGGTGACGATCTGGAATTTTCCCGCCAGACCGGATTGACGCACATCTCCGGATATCCGCTGCTGGCCGCCGGACAGCTTGCCGGGGTGCTGGCTATTTACACCACCTCTGAAGCCCCTGAAGACCTGCTGCTGTGGTGGCGGCTCTATTCTGAAATGAGCGCGGCCAAGCTCAACAACGTTCTGGCCACGCAGGAAAAAGACAAGCGCATCAACCAGCTTTCCTTGCTCTTTGAAGCCACGCGCATGCTCAACTCTACGCTCGATCTTCCTGAGCTGCTGGAGTTGATCCTGAAGATCGCGCGGACTGAGGTAAAGGCCGAGCGCGGCACCGTCTTTCTGGCCGACAATAAACGCAAAGAGCTGTGGTCCATCGCTGCCTCGGGCCTCGATCATCAGGAAATCCGCATTCCTTTTGGCAAGGGCATCGCCGGCCAGGTGGCCGTCTCCGGCGAACTCGTCAATACCGCCGACGCTTACAGCCTTGAGGGTTTTGATCCCGACCTTGACCAGCGGCTGAATTACCGCACCAAATCGCTGCTGAGTCTGCCCATCAAGCACCATTCAGGTGAAATTGTGGGCGTGCTGCAATTGCTCAACGCGCAAAGCGGCGCGTTTTCTCCCGATGATGTGGGCTTTCTCAACAAGCTCTCCGGACACATGGCCATGGCACTGGAAAACGCGCAGATGCATCGTGACACCATGGAGAAGCAGCGCATGGAGCGCGAACTCTCGCTCGCCCGCAGCATTCAACATCGCCTCCTGCCGGAAGCGCCGCCGGTTGTCCCGGGCTATGACATTGCCGTGCTCAGCGATTTCTGCTTTGACGTTGCCGCCGACTATTACGACTTCATCAATCTGGGCCCGCAGTCTTTGCTGCTGGTAAGCGCCGAGGTCGAAGGCCATGGCGTTTCTTCAGCGTTGATCATGGCCAACCTTCAGGCCACGTTGCGCGCTCTGGTCATGCATCTGCATTCGCTTGAGGTTCTGGCGTTCTCGCTCAATGAAATGCTCTATACCTACACCAAGGCGGGCAAGCATCTCAGCGTTTTTCTCGGGCTGGTCGACACCAGAAAAAACATTCTGCAATACGTGAACGCCGGACACATTCCTCCCATCCTGGTGCGCGGCAAGACCGGTGAAATTAAATTGCTGGAAGAAGGCGGCACCGTGATTGGCTTGTTTCCGCAGGTAGACTACACGCGCGGATCAGTCAAGCTGGAAAAAGATGATGTGCTCGTCTGCTCCACCGACGGAATCCTGCATATCTCAGACGAACAGAAGCATCAATACGGCCCCAAACGCCTGGCAGACTGCGTGCGCCGCAATCGTGAACGCACCTCACAGGGAATTGTTGATTCCGTACTGGCCGAGGTCTCAGCCTATTCCACCGCCAGCATGAATGACGATGACAAGGTGCTCATCGTATTCAAGGTCACCGCCGATAAAGAAGCTTCAGTCGAAGAAGCAAAGACGGCTGGTTAACTTTTTGCCCAATCCGCTTTTTTGAATTAGTGAAAATCCGTGTGATCAGTGTTATCAGCGGTTAGATTTTGTTTTTCTGTCTGCGTCGGCATGGATGACGATGACAAGGAGCTCTTCGTTGCAATCGTTAAAGAAAAAAATCGACCGTCCTTATCAGAGAAAATCCGTGTAATCCGTGTTATCAGCGGTAAGGTTTTGGTTAGGTTTTGACTTCCTCGATCACCAGTTCCTGCTCTTTCCCCAGATAGCTCTTCCTTCGAAACCAGTCTTCCATCGCCGCCTTCAATTTTTGCAGAGGCACGCGTGTCCCGATCCTCATCTCTCCATCGTCCACCGGAAGCGTGTCGTCAAAAATGGAATCGTTGGTAAAACTGCGCATGGAAAAATTGTCCAGCCACTTCATGGGACACTTGGCCAGCTTCCCATTCAATTCATACCGCACTGAAATGCGCCGCGAATACATTGCCGTTGTTCTCTCCCGTTTTGGAACTGGCCGCTTACTACCGATGAAACGTTTACATCAATGGTTCAGGCACATTCTTCCATTTAGGACTATTCTGCTCCGGGCATCCGGACACCCAGAACGCCTTATTTCAGGTGCAAAGCCATCGTATCCCATTGAAAACAATCGCACATAAGTGGTATCCAGAGCATTAAGCTTCCGACCCACAAAAAATCCAGAGTTGCTGAAAATACAGGCTTTAGCTCTTAGGGCATGGACTTGAGTAACCAGCATTTCTGCAACGTTAGGCGCATCCTAGACACTAATACACGTACTACAGAAGTACCGAAGTTAAAGAAGTAAAGGGGTCCCCCAAAATGCCTGACCGCCGCTTACATACCGATTCTACCGAACTCGTATCCCATCTTAAGGAACTTACGACTGCGTTGACCGCCGTTCATGAAGATCTGTACTGGCTCGCCATGCAGGCTCCAAACGCCGATGACAAGCCGGCCGTGCCCGCCGCTGAACTCAATGTAGATATGCTCAGCGAACTCAAGAGCGCGGTCGACGATATGCGTCTCTTGCTCTGGCAGTATATTGAGACCGCCTCAGAAGTAAATCCGCAGCACGTGCAGGAACGGCTGGACTCACAACGCCTGCATCGCGTCACCAAATTTCTCCAGTTGCTGCGCAAACGGCTGGCGCCTGTCTCTGCGGACGAGCAGCCTGTTTCCTTCATCGAACGCATCAATGCCGCAGTAACGCAAAGCCTGGGCCGCGACAAAGCCGCCTGACTCATGACTGCCTGAGTGATGTCCGGGTTGACATCCTAAAACTGTTTCAAAAAATGAAAGAGACGTGCTTTGCGGCGCGTCTCTTTTTTGTTTCGAATTCTATTTAGCAGTTCCGACATCACCAATCAGCTCGGTCGCGCCGCGGTCACTCAATATTCCTTCCCACTTGATTCCTTCCCACTTGAGAATCGAACCAAACACCAAGAGCCAAGAGCCCGCGCAAAAGAGCGCCTTGCTTACTTCTTCTTTCCTGGCCCCGCAGCCTTCACATTCGCCGGCACGTCAAACTTTTCAAAGTTTTTAGCGAAGCGCGCCGACAGGTCAGCGGCTGCCTTGTCATAGGCCGCATTATCTTTCCATGCGTCGCGCGCGTGCAGGAACTCTGCAGGAACACCGGGGACGGACTTGGGCACCGTCAGCCCGAAAGCCGGATCGATTTCAAATTCCACGTCATTCAGCTTGCCTTCAATGGCGGCGTTCACCATGGCGCGCGTGTAAAGGAGTTTCATGCGCGACCCCACCCCATACGGGCCGCCGAACCACCCGGTGTTCACCAGCCAGCATTGCGATCCATGCTCTTGCATTCGCCTGCCCAGCATCTCTGCGTAAACCTTGGGTCGCAATGGCATGAACGGTGCGCCAAAGCAGGTGGAAAAACTCGGCTGCGGCTCTTTTACGCCTCTTTCCGTGCCCGCGAGCTTGGCTGTATATCCTGAGAGAAAGTGATACATGGCCTGGTCGGTGTTCAACCGCGAGATCGGCGGTAGCACGCCGAACGCGTCCGCCGTCAGGAAAATAATGTTCTTCGGGTGGCCGCCGATTCCCGGAATCACCGCGCCTTCAATGTAGTCCACCGGATAGGCGCAACGCGTGTTCTCCGTGCGGCTGTCGTCGTTGTAATCAGGGACGTGCGTATCGGGATCAAGCGTCACATTTTCCAGCACGGAGCCAAAGCGGATTGCGTTCCAGATCTGCGGCTCATTCTCCTTCGACAACTTGATGCACTTGGCATAGCAGCCGCCTTCAAAATTGAAAATGCCTGTCGGGCTCCAGCCGTGTTCGTCATCGCCAATCAGCAGCCGCTCCGGGTCCGCTGAAAGCGTGGTCTTGCCTGTGCCGGAAAGCCCGAAGAAGAGCGCGGTTTCGGCGTTCTTGCCCACGTTGGCGGAGCAGTGCATGGGAAAGACATTTCTCTGGGGCAGCAGGAAGTTCATGATGCCGAAGATTGACTTCTTCATCTCGCCCGCATACTTGGTTCCGCCAATCAGGATCACCTTGCGGGTGAAGCTCACAAGGATAAAAGCCTCTGAGTGCGTGCCGTCGCGCTGCGGCTCGCCCTGAAACTCCGGCGCGGAAACAATCGTAAATTCCGGCCGATGTGTCTTCAGCTCTTCTTCCGTGGGACGCACAAACAAGGCGCGGACAAACAAATTGTGCCACGCATACTCATTGATCACGCGGATCGGCAGCCGGTATCTGGGATCGGCGCCCGCATACAGGTCCTGCACAAACAGCTCTTTGCCGCGCAACGAGGCCACAACGCGGTCAAACAGCGCGTCAAACTTCTCCGGGCTGAACGGCTGGTTGTGGTCGCCCCAGTTCACCAGTTCGGCGGTAATGGGATCTTTGATTGTAAATTTGTCTTTGACGGAACGCCCGGTGTATTTCCCTGTATAGGCGACGATGGCGCCGTTGTCGGCCAGCAGCCCCTCGCCCCGGCGGACGGCATGTTCCACCAGAATGCCGGAGTGCAGGTTACGATGGACTTTATCGTTCTTGAGAAGTGTTTCCAGGGCTGAGGCTGTATCAATGGCTGGCAAAGTCGACATGGCGGAAAAGTCTCCTGTTCCTGTTCTGTTGGGGCCAGAGGGCTGGTCGCAAGCAGCGGGTTTTTGGCGGGCCTAAACGGCTACGCCGTTTTGATCAGCGCGTCGTGGGGCGCGCCCACTTCCTTCAGCACTGCATTCAAGTGTCCGAGCGATTCATCCACCGTCAGCGTATACATTTCCCGTCCGTGCTCATACGTGCCGGATTCAATCGCCGTCTTCAAAAAATGCCCGGCAATCTGGATGGCCAGCGGATCGGTAATGACCCGGCCGGTGCGCTCCTTGTATTCCACCCATGTTGGATGCGGCAATGCAATCCATACGGGACGCCCGCTGGCAAGAAACTTTATGTCAATTGCGTCGGCGTGCCGCGTCGCAATGGCGACGATCAGGGCCTGATAAATACAGTGGAGTTGTTCTCCGGTCCAGCGGTCGGTAGCGTGAAAGTCCTCGTACATGCTGTCTAAAAATATATCGGAGTGCCTTAACTTCAGCAAATATAAAGACCCAGCAGATAAGGCTCAGCAAATATAAGGCACGGTACCTCTGGCCCGATGTGACTCGAATCACAGTAGCCCTCGCGCGCGCCTTATAATCATTTTGCGCGCTTACCATGCCCATGAACAACACCATGCAGGCAGTCTGGATCTCGACCTATGGCGGCCCTGAAGTGCTGGAAATCCGCACCGTGGGCAAGCCCCTGATCAATGACGATCATGTTCTGGTCCGCGTCCGCGCGTCATCACTCAATCGTGCTGACCTGCTCCAGCGCCAGGGCAAATATCCTCCACCGCCCGGCTTTCCCGCTGAGATTCCCGGCATGGAGTTTGCCGGCGAGGTTGCAGAAGTAGGTTCCTCTGTTCGCCGATGGAAGCCCGGCCAGCGCGTCTTTGGCCTGATCGGCGGCGGCGCCCATGCTGAATACGTGGTTACCTATGAGCATCTGCTGGCGGAAATTCCCGCCAACCTTGATTGGACTCAGGCAGCCGCCGTGCCGGAAGTCTTTATCACCGCGCAGGACGCTCTTTGGACTCAGGCTAACCTGCGTCCCGGAGAAAACGTCCTGATCCATGCCGTGGGCAGCGGCGTTGGCCTCGCTGCCGTGCAACTTGCCCGCGCGATTCAGGCCGTTCCCTATGGAACCTCGCGCACCGCCGACAAAATCGAAAAATCGAAACCCTTAGGCTTGGAAGCGGGCATGGTTATACGAGAAAACGACCTTCGCCAGAACTTTGATGACCTGCCCACCGCCACGGAAAAATGGACAGCCGGCAAGGGAATCAATGTGCTGCTTGATCTCGTCGGCGGCCCATACGTCAAAGCCAGCCAGAAAGCTATGGCCCACCAAGGCCGCATGGTTCTCGTAGGCACCGTTGCCGGCGGCACCTATGAGCTTGATGCAAAATATGTAATGAGCAAACGTCTCCAGATTCGCGGGACAGTCTTGCGTGCCCGCTCAATGGAGGAAAAGATCGCGGCCACTCGGCTCTTCGCCAATGAAGTTGTCCCGCTGCTCGCCCGCGGCGTTCTCAAGCCCAACGTCGATAGCGTTTTCCCCATCTCGGATATCGGCAAGGCCCACCACCGCCTGGAATCGAATGAAACGTTTGGCAAGGTTGTGGTGGTGATGGAATAGTTCCATCCTGAATTTGGTTCATCTAAGTAACGATTTGGCTCATGGCGTGTAACCATGTAAACTCTATTCGCTATGACACCACCGCCCACACACTCAGGCCGTCCGCGCTACAAGGTAGTGTTTGGAAAAGACGCCCAGGATCTGGAAGGCAAACTCAACGATCCTGTTTTCACTCCCGCCGGCTATGCCGTCACTCACCTAGCTTTCAACTCCGCCAGGGCGGAGTATCTTCTCATCCTGGAAGATGAACGAAACGACGGGCGCTGACGCCCGGCAATTCACCATCACAAAGATTTCTCAGCACCTCCATTGGCTGCTCTTAGGCACCTTCCATCATCGCTTTCTTAAGCTCAGCCTTTGCGATGAGATTCCGCTATCATTCCTTCGTTATGACTCCTGACTCCCTCACGCCCGCACAAAAAGCTTCGCGGCTGCTTGAGCTGCATCACGGCTCGCAACCGCTTGTCCTCATCAATGCCTGGGACGCAGCCAGCGCCGCCATGGTTGAGCATTGCGGATTGCCCGCTATCGCCACCAGCAGCGCCGCCATGGCCAACGCCCTTGGATTCCCAGACGGACAGTACCTTCCCTGGGCGCAGATGCTTGAGGCCGTCGCCCGCGTTTGCCGCGCCGTCAAAGTGCCCGTCACTGCCGATATTGAGTCCGGCTTTGCCGCCAACGTTACAGCCCTTGAAACTTCCATCGCGCAGATCATCCAGGCAGGCGCCGTGGGCGTGAACTTAGAAGACGTTATGCCCGCCAACCCCGGTCTTCGAAATAGCGGAACAGAAAATGCCGACTCTGAAAATGCCGATCTTCAAAATACAAACCCGGTCCGCCACGGCAGCCCGCTGTTTCCTTTGCAGGAACAAATCGCGCGCATCCAGGCCGCACGACGCGCCGCCCAGGCCGCGGGAATTCACCTCGTCATCAACGCCCGCACGGACGCTTACTGGCAATCCGGCGTCGATCCTGCGGAAGCCATGCGCGGCACACTGGAGCGCGGCAAGGCCTATCTCCAGGCCGGCGCAGACTGCATCTTTATTCCCGGTCTGCGCAACCCCGATCACATCAAGACCGTCATCGACCACTTGAGCGCCGGTTATCCGCGCGCGATCAATCTCCTGCTCATCAATCTCGCGTCGACGACCTGCGCGCCATTCATCGGGTGTCCCCCGTGAATATTCTGGCTGGGCCCGGCG
>JBAVUZ010000603.1:0-7579 GCA_049697035.1 Candidatus Angelobacter sp.
TATCTGGCTTGTCAATCCCGTATTCACGAATAGCCTGGTCGTAACTCATGCGCACGAAGGGCGTGGGCAAAGCGATTCCTGCCGCTTTGAACGCGGACTTCAAAAAACTTTCTACAACTTCATACACGCGGTCAGGCTGCGGGAAGCTCATCTCCAGATCGATCTGCGTGAACTCCGGCTGGCGGTCAGCGCGCAGGTCTTCATCGCGAAAGCAGCGCACGATCTGGAAATATTTGTCGAACCCGGAGATCATCAGGATCTGCTTGAAGAGCTGGGGCGACTGCGGCAGCGCGTAAAACTCTCCGGGATGCACGCGGCTCGGTACCAGGTAATCGCGCGCGCCTTCCGGAGTGCTGCGCGTCATGAACGGCGTTTCAATTTCCAGGAAGCCGCGCGCGGCCAGGTCCTGCCGGATGGCCAGCGCCACGTTGTGGCGCAGCTGGATATTGGCCTGCATCTTCTCGCGCCGGAGATCGATATAGCGGTACTTGAGCCGCACCTCTTCGTTAATCGGCCCTGCTTCGCTGGGCAGAAACGGAGGCAGCTTCGACTCATTGAGTAGCTTTAGCTCGTCGACTGTGACTTCCACTTCGCCGGTGGCAATGTTCTTGTTGACGGTGTCAGCATCGCGGCGGCGAACCTTCCCAATCGCGGCGATCACGTACTCTGAGCGCAGCGCGCTGGCTTTCTCATGCACCGCCGGATTCACGCCTTTATCGAAGACAAGCTGCGTCATTCCGCTGCGGTCGCGGACGTCGATAAAAATCACGTTTCCCAGATCGCGACGGCGGTTCACCCAGCCCAGCAATATTACCTGCGATCCTGTGTGCTCGGGACGCAGTTCTCCGCACATGTGCGTGCGACGAAGATCACCTAAAAAATCAAGCGGCAAAGAAGTTACCTTTCCTGTACGGCAAAAATCAGACTTTGGCTAAGACTTTGATTATAAAGGGTGAATGGCTTTCCCGGGAGATCGACTACGGCAAAGCGCGAGCGGATGCTTACCGGCTACGGCAGCGCGAGTCTAACGTCCTGGGAGTCAAACGCGAAAATGAAAAGTCCTATGGCAATATTGTGTGCGCTGCTGGTGTGTTCCGCCGTGGCTGCGGCGCAAGCGCACGACGATCACTCTTCCGCGCAGCCCGACCACTCTAAGCATGAGGAGATGAATAAGCGCGGCGACCAGGGAATGGGCTTTGCCCAGGACAAAATCACGCACCATTTCCTTTTGCGCAAAGATGGCGGCGCAATACAGGTGACCGCCAACTCAGCCGACGACAAGACGAGCAAAGAAGAAATCCAGATGCACCTGCACCACATTACGCAGGCATTCAAGTCGGGCGATTTTAATATTCCGATGTTCGTGCATGACCAGACGCCTCCGGGTGTGGGCACAATGACGAAGTTGAAGGACCAGATCCATTACAAATATGAGGCGGCGGCGAATGGAGGCCGCGTGGTAATTTCATCGGCGAACGCAGAAGCGGTTACGGCGATCCATGAGTTTCTGAAGTTTCAGATTACGGAGCACAAGACAGGAGACGCTCTGGAGGTGAAATAGCAAGCAAAGGCCGCTTCAGTAAAACGGCCTTCGCTCCAAACAAAATGGGGTTTAGGGTACGGTGACGCGCTGGCCGGTAAAGTTGAAGTTTCCTACCACGGTCCCGCCGCTGCCCTGAGGATCAGCATTGATTGGGAAGACCGTAAGTGTAATGGTTCCGACTACCTGACTTCCAGAAATGGTGGTGAAGTTGTAATCCACGCGGGCTATGCCGGCGTTGGGGAAGGAAAAGTCAAAAGTCCGGGCTGTAACGCCGGCGTTCGGGCTGGTGATCCACGCGCCGCGCTGGCTGCTGAAATTAACGCCCGGGCCGCCCTGGCCGGAGTCGACCACCGCAATGGAATGGTCAGCGTGCAAAGTAATCAATGAGCGCGAAGAAAATGCTCCGGTATTGGCGTCAGCGATAGTGGTGATATAAGTTGAGCCTGCAATCCCACTAGGCAGGTTTTGCGCGTGAAGCGCTACGCAGCCACAATAGGCCAGAATACATCCAGCTAACACAACAAACATTCTTTTCATAATTCAACTCCTTGCTTTCATCTCTCGCGCTTACGCGCGAGAACAAACGAATGATAGAAGGCGCATCCTCTCCTGACGATTAATTCGCTGTGAATTAGTTTTTGCTTATACCAGATCGGGATAAGGAGTTTTTTACTCTTGCCTTTTTCTTCAGCGACACTAAGGCCATGACGGCGATTCATGAGTTTCTGAAGTTTCATATCAAGGGACATCAGATAAGGGACGCAATGGAAGTGAAGTAGGGCTTTCTAACTAAAATCTCGAGCGACGCGAGAGATCCCTACCTCCTAGAAAATCGATCAGCCTGTCTCCGCAAGCTGTAGTTGTGGCGATAACGATCCCTCGCTTCGGGATTTCAGATAAAAGCTTAGCTCCGAGGTTGGACGATCCTCGCGATTTCATCCTTATCCACCCCCGCTTGCTCGCCGGTACTTAGGTTTTTGAGGGCGTATTGCCCGGAATTGACCTCATTTTCACCCAGAATCAGCGCGAAGCGGGCACCGAGCTTGCTGGCCGTCTCAAGCGACTTTTTAAGTTTGAAAGATTCGTCGCCCGCTATGACGACCACGCCCTGTTTGCGCAGTTCGCGCGCGAGCTTTGCGGCGTGCAGGTTCATGCCGGCACCCAGCGGCGCGATGTAAACATCGGCGGGGCGAGCGGCAACGCCACTCGATTCCTGCAGGGACATCACAAGACGGTCTTCACCAATGGCAAATCCAATGCCTGGAGCGGGCGGGCCGCCGAGCGATTCGGAAAGTCCGTCATAGCGTCCGCCGCCAAGGATGGCATTCTGCGCGCCCAGTGCGCCATGCGTGAATTCAAAGGCTGTTCGGGTGTAATAGTCCAATCCGCGAACCAGTCGATGGTCGATGGTGAACGGAACATCCATTGCCGTGAGAATCTTCTGCACCTCGGCAAAGTGTGCGCGGCAGCTTTCGTCCAGATAGTCAGCCATGCGCGGAAGTTTTTCGATGATCGGCTGGTCTTCAGGCACTTTGCAGTCCAACACGCGCAGAGGATTCGTCTCCGCGCGGCGCTGGCAGTCTGAGCACATGGTGTGGACCACGTCTTTCAGCGCATCGCGCAGAGCCTGCAAATATATTGGCCGATCATTGGCGCAGCCCACGGAGTTGAGTTTTAAACTCCAGCCCTGAATGCCCAGACGGTCGAGCAGCGTTGCCAGCATTTCAAGCAGCTCAGCATCCACAGCGGGCGATTCGCTGCCCGCGGCGCTCGGTCCAATTACTTCTGCGCCGATCTGATAAAACTGGCGGTAACGCCCTTTCTGCGGACGCTCACGCCGAAATTGCGGGCCGATGTAATAGAAGCGCTGCAAGCCGGGGCGCTCCCAGAGCTTGTGCTCTATATAGGCGCGGACTACGCCGGCAGTGTTCTCCGGCCGAAGGGCCAGCCACTGGCCTTTTTCACTCTGGGCGCGGGCACGGTCTTCCCAGGCAAACATTTCCTTGGAGACGATGTCTGTCTCTTCACCCACGGAGCGTTGAAAGAGTTGCAGGTCTTCAAGAATGGGCGTGCGGATTTCCTGGAAGTTGTACACGCGGAAGACGTCGCGCACGGTGGCCTCGACGAAGTTCCACGTTTCGGTCTCCGGAGGTAGAAGGTCGCGGGTGCCGCGCACGGATTTGATAGAGAGAGCCATTAGCACTTAGTAATTAGCAATTAGCAGTTAGTCAGATATGTTTGTGAAGGGGCTTCGGCGCCAGTCCCACAGGTCAGCTATGCTTCAGGCCAAATTCCTTTCGGTAGATCTGCGTGTAATCAAAATAATTCTTTCCGTACATCATGATTGATTTCTGGGTTTCTTCGTCGTCAATCTTCTTCTTGAACTTTCCGGGAACGCCCATCCACAGCGAGTACGGCTCAATCACTGTCCCTTCCGGAATAACTGTTCCGGCGGCGATGATGCAGCCTTCGCCGATTTTGGCGTTGTTTAGGATGACGCAACCCATCCCAATGAGGCAGCGGTCGCCAATGGTGCAGCCGTGCAGCGTGACCGAATGCCCCACGGTGACCCAGTCACCCATGGTAACGCCATATTTGTGACGCATGCCGTGGAGCACGCTGCAATCCTGCACGTTGGAGTTTTTGCCGATGCGGATGGCAAACACGTCACCGCGGATCACGGCGTTCATCCAGACGCTGGAGTTTTCGCCGATTTCCACATCGCCAATGATCTGTGCGGACTCATCGATATAGCACGAGTCGTGAATGCGCGGCGCGATACCCTGATATGAGCGAAGCATAAAGTCTAATCCTTAAAAGTAACATGTGTGGTAGATCAGCGGCAATGTCGCAAAACGGCGGGTTTACTGTATGGAGCGCTTTGAGCGGCGGTAAGGATTTGGAGTAGCTTTTTCCAGAGCATACTTCCAAAACAGATGCACCAGAACCATGAGGGGAAGAATTAATAAATAATCAAGCAAACTTCTTGCTGCAGGTGAGATTGGTAAGCCTGGAATGACAAACCAGTGGATCAGGGCAGCTCCGAAAAACGCTGCGGCACAAAGCAGTCCGTAAAGCAGCAACCTGCCGATATCTCTCCAACTGGTTCTCAGGGGCATTAATTCAATCTCGCGAAGATAGGGATCTCTCGCTTCGCTCGAGATGAAGATCAATGCAGCTCTACGCCCATCAATTCCGTGACCATCGTCCACTGCTCCCACGCGTAACGCCAGATTGAGACAGAGTGCAGGTTTTCAAACGAGTGGAAGTCACGCTCATTCATTGCCTGTTGTTCTTCCAGATAGACCTGGCTCACGAAATCACAGTCATTGCAGCGGACAATATAAGGATAGTTTTCGGCCATTCTGTCACACTTTGGGGATGTCCCATTGTTGATCTTTTCTTAATCCCATGCACTAAGGCGGTTCACTTAGGGCGTATGGGATATTTAGCTGATGCGTGACAAACATTGCACAATGGCGAGGTCGTTGCCGAAGGACTGATGGAAAAAAGCAACGGGCCGGAAAAGCGACGGAAAAGTAGTGATCGAAAAAAGGATGAAGTCGAAGGCTAAAGCGACTTAAGACCGCATGATGCGGGCCTTGATTTCCGGCTCCCAGATCACATTGGCAGGTTCCAGGGTCTCAACGCCGACCTGGCCTTGCTGTGAAGTGCCTTCCTTGCCGATCCATGCAACTTTGTAGCGGGCGCGGCGGTTCTGCCGCTGTAACCAAATGGTTTGTCCTACGGTCTTGATTCCCGGCGGAGCCACAAGGCGGGCGCCGGTGGTGGATATTTCATAAGTGCAGCAATTCTGCGATTCGATACTGGCAACATCCGGGAAGACTTTTACTGGCACGGCAAGATGCAGCCGCTTTTCATGGCGTTTATCGGGGGCGGTGGCAACGGAAGCTGCGCCGGTGGGCGCAGATGAGGCAACTTGCTTTGGTTCCATGACCTTTCGAGTATCGCGGCTGGTCTCTTTTTGGTCAATATTACTTTCGTTTCTTTAGTTTGAAACGGATTCCAATCCGGCAGCAGGCCCTGCGGGATGTGGCAAAACCAGTTACAATAGTTTCTTAGTCCCTCCCAGACGAGACAAAAACATGATTCATTTTCCTGTGCCAGAGGCCCTGACCTTCGATGACGTGTTGCTTTTACCCGCGCATTCTGACGTTGTGCCCGCTGAGGTAAACACGCAGACGCAACTTTCGCGGAACATTCGTCTTAACATCCCGATTATCAGCGCCGCCATGGATACGGTGACAGAATCTCGTCTGGCCATTGCCATTGCGCAGGCGGGCGGGCTGGGCATTGTGCATCGAAACTTGTCGATTGAAGAGCAGGCTGACGAAGTGGACAAGGTGAAACGGTCTGAAAGCGGCATGATCATGGACCCGATTACGCTTTCTCCCGATCACAAAATTGCCGACGCGCTGGAGCTGATGCGCCGCTACAAGATTTCCGGCGTGCCAGTGACGAAGAACAAGAAACTGGTCGGGATTCTTACCAATCGCGATCTTCGGTTTGAAACGCGCACGGACATCCTGATTAGCAAGATCATGACCAAGGACAATCTGATCACTGTCCCGGTGGGTACCACGCTGGAAGACGCGGAAAAGATTCTGCATGAGCATCGCGTGGAAAAGCTGCTGGTGGTGGACGACAAGTACAACCTGAAGGGCCTGATTACGGTAAAAGACATCCAGAAGAAATTGAAATATCCGGGCGCGGCCAAAGACCAGCACGGCCGATTGCGTGTGGGCGCGGCGATCGGCGCTACGGGCGATTATCTGGAACGCGCGCAGGAAATGGTCAAAGCCAAGGTTGACGTTCTGGCGATAGATGCCGCTCATGGGCACACCAGCCGAGTGATTGACGCAGTGAAAACGATTAAGGCAAAACTTCCTGAAGTTGATCTGCTGGCCGGCAACGTGGGCACGCATGAAGGCGCATGTGCGCTGGTGAAGGCCGGCGCTGACGCCATTAAAGTTGGGATCGGGCCGGGCTCAATTTGCACCACGCGCATTGTTACCGGCGCGGGCGTGCCGCAGATCACGGCCATTGCTGAGGCAGCGCGCGCGTGCCGTGACGCGCAGATTCCAGTGATTGCAGATGGCGGCATAAAGTTCTCCGGCGACATCAGCAAGGCCATTGCCGCGGGCGCAAGCGTGGTGATGATTGGTTCACTGTTTGCAGGCACAGAAGAGAGTCCTGGAGAAACCATTCTTTATCAGGGACGCTCATTCAAGTCATATCGAGGCATGGGATCGCTCTCAGCCATGGCTGCTGGATCAAGCGAACGCTACGCGCAGAGCGCGGAAGACGCCTCCACGGAAAACATGGGCATACGCGATGAAAATCGCGGCAGCAATCGCGTGGACAAACTGGTGCCGGAGGGAATTGAAGGCCGTGTTCCGTATCGCGGCACGCTGGCGGAGATGGTGTATCAACTCGTTGGCGGCGTTCGTTCTGGCATGGGATATTGCGGCACCAAGACTATTGCTGAGTTGCAGCAGAAGGCGCGGTTCATCCGCATCAGCGGCGCGGGATTGCGAGAGAGCCACGTGCATGACGTGATCATTACGCGTGAAGCTCCGAATTACAGGCTGGAATAGGCGGAAGAAAAATTGTCATTGCCAGCCGTTCAAGAGCCTGTAAGCACCGCATCTCCGCGCAAACTGCGCGCGTGGATCCCCACGCTGATCTGGCTTTGCGTGCTGGCGCTTTTTTCCACTGACACATTCTCCGCCGAGCATACCGGCAGCGTGCTGCTGAAAATTTTGCACGCGCTGTTTGGCACGCGCTTTGACGAACAGTTCGAGCAAATTCATTTTCTCGTCCGCAAGTCAGCCCATTTTTGTAGCTATGGCTTTCTGGGAGCGCTGGCGTTCTTTTCCTGGCGCGCTACATTTCCTGCGCGTCCGCGATGGAGACTACGCTGGAGCCTGCTGGCGCTGATGGTTGCCGTGATCGCAGGCAGTCTGGACGAATTTCACCAGATCTTTGTTCCGTCGCGCGGGCCAAGCCTGCGGG
>JBAVUZ010000604.1:0-5565 GCA_049697035.1 Candidatus Angelobacter sp.
TCAGTAAGCCAAGGTGTGTTGGTGCGGCGGACAAGCTTTTTCAGGCGGCGCAGGTGTTCCCGGTTCAGCGGTTCAGCCGAGCCAAAATACATGGAGACGCCGTGCTGCACCACACGATAGCGCTCCAGGATCTGGTCCAGGACCTGAAGCTGGCGGCCGCCTTCCACCATGTAATTTTCAGAGATGATTTCAAACCAGTCAACGACAGGCTTCTTTTCAAAAATATGGTTGTAATGAGGAATGCGCAGCCCGATTCCTACGCCGAAGTCTTTGTATCCGTTGAAACGATTTGCGGGCATAAAGCTGATAAAGAGAGAGGAGATTCCTGAAATATTTTGAAATAGAGGACCAGCGGCGATCCACCGGTCCTCTTCAACTGAGAGGACCTGAAACTATTTGCTGTCGCCCTCTTTTGGCATGGGCTTGCCGTCTGTCCGACATTCGCCTTTACCTTTGCAATCATTCTTGCCTTTGGTGGATCCGCAGCCGCCTTTGCCTTTGCAGGAATTCTGTCCCTTGCAGGCATGCTTATCTTTCTTTGACTTGGTGGCCTTTTTGCCGCTGGTGGCCGCTTTGTCCTTATCGCCGCCAGTGTCCTGGGCAAGTACGGTTTGTCCGGCCATAAATCCTGTCAGAGCGGCACCCATAAGCAGTAAACGAACTGATTTCGTCATTGGTAAATCTCCCTTCCGATTTTTTTAAATGTCTGCCGAAAGCATTATCCAGGCCGCTTATTCAGGGCCCTTAACCACTTTCGAACAGCGTCCTTTGAAGTACGTACAGCAGTGTAAAACGGATTGTTTCTTGTGGAGCCTCAATGCGGCGGCACGCGCCGCCGGTAGTGGGTGAATTTTACACACATGTTCCATAGGGACAAATATGCGAGGGAATACTAACATGCGGGCACAAGGGGAATGAAGTACTTTTCACTTCGTCCCAGATGGCACCTTAGGTTCGGCTAATGTTTGCGCTGCACCAGAAAGTGGGCCAGGTCCTTTAGCGTTTGGGCGCGCTGGGCAAATGAATCGAGCGCGCTACAGCCAGAAGAGACAAGCGAATCGGCCCGGCGCAAGGATTCATCGATTCCAAACAGAGAGGGATACGTCGCTTTTTCTGAAGCTGTGTCTTTGCCGGCGGTCTTACCCAGTTGTTCTGAAGACTGGGTGACGTCAAGCACGTCATCCACGATTTGGAATGCCAAGCCAATCGAGCGGCCAAAATCGCGCAAGCGCTGGATTTCAGCCAGCGATCCATTCGCGTAGATCCCTCCACTCACGAGGCTGGACGTGATGAGCGCTCCGGTTTTGGAGCGATGGATATATTCCAAAGTCGCGGCGTCCGCAGGCTGGCGCTCGGCTTCAAGGTCTTTGACCTGCCCGCCAATCATGCCATCAATCGTGCCAGTGCCACGGGCAATTTCTTCGATGATTTTCACTCGCGCTTCCGCTGGACACTTCAGCCGCGCCAAAACTTCATAGGCCTGCGTCTGGAGCGCGTCGCCGGCAAGGATGGCGAGCGCCTCACCAAAGACCACGTGGCAGGTTGGCTTGCCGCGGCGCAGGTCGTCGTTATCAAGCGCTGGGAGATCGTCATGAATGAGCGAATATGTGTGCAGCATTTCCAGCGCGCTGCCAAGTTCTTCAATGCCTTCAGGCAAACGTCCAGCGATCATGCGCGCGGCTTCAAGGCACAAGATGGGACGCAGGCGCTTCCCTCCGGCAAAAACACTGTGCCGCATCGCCTGATGGATGGAGTCCGGCCGCTGCGTGGCGGCAGGCAAAAGCTTTTCCAGCGAAGCGTCAATGGTGCGCTGGCCTTGCGCAAGGATCTCATTCAGCATGAGCTTTGAGTATAAAACAAGAGGGATCGCCATCAGCGCGCGCGAGCGGAAAAGCAAAATTCACCCCGGAGGCGTGGAGACGCGGAGTTCCGGAGGAAGTGATCGAACAATTTGCTCTTCGCCTTGATCATCCTGATCTTCCGATCTCATGAGATCGGGCGATCCTTGCCCAATCCGTGTCATCCGTGTTGAGGTTTTGTTTTTCGATGGGGCGCGTAGGCGGCGATCACGGTAATTCCGACGATTCAAAAAAAGGAGCATCTTTTCGATGCTCCCTTTAGACGGAGGAGGGTACACAGATATTTTTCAGGCGGCGTGCGCGTGAGAAAGCGGCTTGGTCTGGCTGGCCGCCAGGACGATAGCGCGCACATCGGAGGCATAGCAACAATCGGCTGCGCCGGCCGCCAGCGCATTGGCCCACATTGTTTCATCGGCCAGGCGATGCGTGCAGACAATGGTGGTGGAAGCAAAGTCACGCTTGAGCTGCTGCACCTCACTCAGCGCGGCCAGTTCAAGGTCAATGATAGCCACATCGGCGCGGAACCTGGGGATAGCTAAACGCAATGCATCCACATCTCCGGCCAGATGCACCACGCGGAAATGGTTATAGAGCGATTTCTCCAACATTTCCGCAGTTTTGCTGTTGCTTTGGGCGACAACTACACTCAGCGGTTTCATGAAAGACATCCTCATTGGCTGTGCGAAAACACGTCGATTCTTTTCGCTTAGACTTTCACGGCTGCTGGATTTCCGCAGGCTTTGGGGGAACTATTTCTTGACGGTCTGGGCCCGATCGGCAGGTTCATAGGGCTCAGGCTGTAACTTTCCATTCTGCCGCAGCAGAATCTCAACTTTGCCTTCAGCCTCTTCCAGTTCCTTGCGGCAGGAAGACGAGTGCTTCAGGCCTTCTTCAAAGAGTTTCAATGCCTGTTCGAGCGGGACATTGCCTCTTTCCAACTCATCGACGATTTGTTCCAAACGTTGAAGGCAATCTTCAAACTTAGGCACCGAGCCAAAACTCCATGGCAGCATTCTAACCTGATAAGCGGGAGCCGCTCCGTTTATTTTTTCCACAATATGGGAATAAAAATGAAAACGATTCAGTCCCAATCGGCTGGAAAGTATTGGAATATTTTTACAAATGCAGCCCTGCGCGCTTAGCGATAGGCAGCTCCATCTTTCCAGAAAAGCCGGTATCCTTAGCGATCTCAGATTCCAGTACCTGCAATCGCTCTCTTGAAGTTTTACTTTAACCCGCCGCCGTGGCAGATCCCAATGCCATCGATAGCGGCAATGTCGCGTCCCGGCGGTAAAGCCATCCGTCGCTAACGCGAGGGCCGAGTAATCTTCCGCGCTGGCCGCGTTTCAGCCGGAACTCGTAGCGGTCGCACCTGCTTCCGCGTTTCTGCCTGTGTCCGATGGCCAAATGTCCATGTAGCCTCTAATCGCCGAATATCTTAGTTTTTGGCGTGAGCTTCTGCGTGGCGCAAGCCTTCATATCCCTGGCGAACGAAAGCGGTCTTGCGTGACGGCCATTCCACCGAATAGATTTTTCCGGTGTTGTCGGCAAGGACGGACAGGTCTGTTCCGGAGAGACTGCACTGGAATCTCGTGAGCGAAAGATTCTGGCCACGTATCGTGTATTCAGTTGTTTCCCTGGCTTCCAGGGTCAGCTCCTCTTCGTTCCGGAGAATGATCAGCACAGGAAATTTCTGGGCGCCGCCTTTGCTGCGATCATACGAGCGCAAAGCCTGGCTGATTAATGCTGGCGAGTTGTCGTCGAACAACAGCTCGTCTCTATTGGTCTGCCACTTTCTGGCAGTTTTCCCAACAGTCCACACAATCTCGCTTCCCACACGTGTAATGGTGATGGTATTCAATGGTGTCTCGCTTACGATCTTTGCCCAGCGGCCTTCAGCGTCAGGGGTGATCTTAGTAATAACTTGAACTGTCTGTCCTGCCCGCGTGACCTCGGCGCGGCTTTGAAAACTCCCATCTTTTGTCCATGAAGACTGCGTTGTTCCCAGCGGCTTTTCGTCCACCAAGAAGGAAAAAGTCGCTTCATCTTCAAACCCTCCCAGGCTTGCTGGCAAGCCTTTGTAGAAAGATCTGATGATTCCGCCAATCACCCCGCCACCAGAGCCTCCGACACGTTGCAATACCAGCGGCAGCGATCCTCGGCCCTGCTTCCATTCGCCAGTAATCTCCGATCCTGCGGCATTGATTCTGCCTTGAAATGACGCACCGATACTCGTTAGCTCGAGTTTCAACTTGTCGCCTATCGGCTCAACGGAGTTTGCGGATGCCAGCCCCTCGCGGGGGCCTAAAACAGTGGCGGAAAAACCGCCGTCCTTGTTCTTAAAGACCAGCAAATAGAAAGGCAGCCTGTCAGCGCCAATGTCCAGATAGCCAGTCCATTGGCCTGCGAAGACATTCGCGCTTAGGGCTGGCTTGGATTGTATTGTGCCTGGATCGGTGGATTGGGTGTTGTCTAGCGGCTGGCCGGCCAACGATTGTGAACCGAGCCATGCGAAAGCCAAAAGAACAGCAAATATTTTTTTGACCATTGATGGTTTGCCCATGCCCCCGCTGTCACGAGCGGAGCAACCTTCCCCTGATACATAGTGAAGTGAAGCTTGATTTCGTTTCAGATCCAGATGTGATGGCAGCTGCCGCGGCGATTTACGCGCTGACTGTCCTGGACCCGCCTGCTCCATCTTGGGATATACTCGTTAGCACTTTTAACCCCTACGCGTCCCGCGAATGTTCCGACGGAGGAGAAAGAATGAAGTATTGGCTGTGTTTCCTGTTGAGTTTGAGCTGTGTTGCGGTCGTCGCTGGGCAGAACCAGGCTGGACGCAACCAGCCCGATAATCATCGCCAGACCTTTGAGAAAGAAAAGCAGCGTAATGCAGCAGCAACCAAAACGCCGGTCATCCTGTATCACGGCGGACCGGTCATGGTGGCGCCCAAGGACCTGTATGTGGTTTATTACGGGAACTTCACGACGACGCAGCACGCCATCCTCGACAACTTCCTTCAGAACCTGGGCGGCTCGGGAGCGTTCAACGTCAACAGCGAGTATTCTGACGCTTCCGGCGCCACCGTTACGAATATTCTGAACTACTCGCCCACAACAGATTCGTTCAACGACGCCTATTCGCTGGGCAAGAGCTTGTCAGGAAGTTTTGACACCACCATCATTCACAACGCCATTGCCAATGGACACCTCCCGAGCGATGCCAACGGCATTTACATTCTCACCATTTCGCCGGATGTGTCGCTGCCAAAATCGGTTTGGTGTGCGTATCACACGCATTCCAGCAGCATTGTGGTCGGCCAGGACATCAAGTACGCCGTGGCTCCGGACCCGCCGGCGGGGTCGTTGCTGAATGGTTGCTCGGGCAACCTGGCTACCTTCAACGACACCACCAGCCCGAATGGCGATATCGGCATGGATGCCGTTGCCGACGACCTGATTCACGAGCTCTCAGAAACCGTTTCCGATCCGGATTTGAACGCGTGGTTTACCAAAAACGGTGCGGAGAACGGCGACCTGTGCAACTTTGTCTACGGCACAACGTTCCTCGCGCCCAACGGATCGCATGCCAATCACGTTTTCGGCACCCGCAATTACCTGGTGCAGACGATCTGGGACCGCGTGGGCAGCTTCTGTGCACTGAGTCACTAGTTAGCTGAGCATAGCCGCGGTGGCCATCGGTAAA
>JBAVUZ010000605.1:0-4024 GCA_049697035.1 Candidatus Angelobacter sp.
TGGCTCTTCACCTGTCCAACGCCTCACAAGCATGACACGCTGGCTCTTTACTCAGCGGACGATCCGGCTTCCCCATGGACCGAACACCCTTCCAGTCCTATCATCGCCGGCAATAAATCTGTCGCGCGGCCCGGCGGCCGCGTGCTCGACTATGACGGTCGCCTTCTTCGTTTTACCCAGGATTGTTATCCCACATACGGCAAACAAGTCAGAGCTTTCGAAATCACCGAACTCACCGCCACAACCTACAAAGAGCATGAGGTAAAAGAGTCGCCTATCCTCGTACCCGACGGCAGTTCATGGAATGCTTCCGGCATGCACCATATTGATGCGCATCGGGTCAATGGATCATGGCTGGCCTGTGTCGATGGGCTCGTCGATTTCTAACGTCACACTAAGCCGTCACTCAGGCTTCGCTGTCTTGCTGCACTCCGCCTGAAAAGAATGCGACGCCAGATCAACACACACGATCTCGGCTTTAAACGATCCCACACGGCGATTCGCGCCAAACGTGATTCCCGGCAGCAGGCCGGTCCTGAAGTCGCGCATCTGCTCCAGCGTCTGAATCAATTTTTCTCGAGTTACGTTTTTGCCGACGCGCGCCAGCGCTTCTACAAGTATCTTTGCGGCGCAATACGCTGAAATCTGGACCAAGCGGTGGTCGCTGGCAAGGTTGTGGCTGCTGAGAAAATAATCGAACTCGTCCACAGCGCCCTCTTCCGGCTGCAACTGTGGATAGGCGGCAAAAATCTTGCCCTGAAAACGCGCCGGCGCTCCAAGTATGCTTTCATCCAGCAGCGGCCCCAGCACAAAAACTCTTGGGGCCCATTCAGCACGGTCGGCTGCTTGTATCCATGGCCCAAGCTGCTCTCCGTCCCCGATGAAAAAGACGCGCTCTATTCCCTGCTTATGCAGATCGCTGATAACCTCCGCGGCTTTCGCCGCGGAAAACACAACCTCCTGCGGCTTTTCGACGCTCAGCTCTTTCCATGTTGCCTGCATCGCTGCGGCCACGTCGGTTTGCAACTTGCTATCGGCCACCACGACTGCGGTCTTCTCCATGGCCGCTTTTTCCCGCGCCGCCGCAAAGCGGACCAGTTCCTGCTCCAACTGCTGAAAGCCAGGAAGAAGATAGAACACTTCGCGATTCACTGGATCGCTTGGCACGGAAAGCGCCAGCAGCCCGACCAGCGGGATTTTGCTCGCGTGCGCCACCGCAGCCAGTTTTTGCTCAGCGTCTGGGACAAACGGAGCCACCATGGCAAACACCGGCGCAGCGGCCAGACGTCTTGCGTTCTTCAGCGTGGCAGCACTGTCCCCGCCCGATTCATCAAAGCGAAGCACTATTCGCCGGCCATAAACTCCGCCGCGCTGGTTCAAGTCGTCAAAATACGCGGTCAAGACTGCTTTCACCGCACTGCCGGTTTCCGCGTTCTCGCCAGTCAGGGGACCCAGGCTTCCAATCGTGATGCTGTTCGCCGTAACGCCCGGCTGAGGTGGCTCGGGCTGCTTTGCCTGCGCTGCGTGGACGCGCATGTTTGCTGCGCCTGCATTGGCGCACAACATCAGACTGAGAAATGACGCCGACAATTTCATGGTCCAATGCAATGGCAAAGCCTTCCTGAATTCTGGTGACCCTGGCAGGAGTCGAACCTGCGACCTGCGGTTTAGGAAACCGTCGCTCTATCCATCTGAGCTACAGGGCCACTCCCATCATTTTAACCCGTAATATCAGCTCCAGGCGGCCTGCCATATCCTGCTTATTTCGCCCGCGGATGGGTCTTGTCATACACTTCCATCACGTGAGTAATCGTTAGCTGCGTATACTTCTGCGTGGTGGCCAGGCGCTCATGTCCCAACAGTTCCTGGATGGACCGCAGATCAGCACCTTCCGTCAGCATGTGCGTTCCAAACGCATGCCGTAGAGTATGCGGATGAACGTCCGGCGGCAGACCTCTGGAAACGGCGATTTTTTTCACGATTCGTCCCACGCTCCGTGTCGTAAGCGGCCCGCCCCGCTGGTTGATGAACAGCCGGCGCGTGTTCTTGCGCGTTGCCTTCAACACTTTCTGCCGCGCCTCTCGATACGCCGCCAGCGCTTCCACCGCCGCGCCTTCCAGAGGCACGTAGCGTTGCTTCTTCCCTTTTCCCCGGACCAGAATCACCCCGTTCGCCTCTTCAATATCGCCCAACTCCACGCCCACCAGCTCTGAGTTGCGCAGCCCGCACCCGTACAGCATTTCAAAAATCGCGCGATCCCGCTCAGGAAATGCGGCGCTCTCCGGCATCTCTGTGTTCAGCAGGCCATTGATCTCTTCCATCGTTGGGACACGCGGCAACTTCTTCGGCAATCGCGGTGAGGAAACTAGTTTTGCCGGATTTTGGGAGACAATACCCTCCCGCCCCAGCCATTTGTATATTGACCGCAACGCCGCCAGCGCACGCGCCACGGAAACTTTGCTCAGCCCGCAGCCGTGCAGGTGTGAGAGAAATCCCCGGAGCGTGATATGGTCAATCTCTTTCCATCTCGCTTCCGGCCCCAGATATTCGGCAAAGCGGCCCAGTTCGTTGCTATACGCGCGCAGCGTATGCTCACTCGCATTCCGCTCCCCGCGCAGCGAATCCAGAAACTTGCCGATGCCGTGTTGGATTTCCGTGCTCACCCGTCTTTCCTGCTGCTTCATGGTTTCCCCGTTGTGCCGGTCCTCTTGCCTCGCGGATGAAAGTTGCGATACACCGTCTTCAGCCTGTCCAGCGCCACATGCGTATAAATCTGGCTGGTGGAAATATCGGCGTGGCCCAGGATCGTCTGCACCGTGCGCAAGTCGGCGCCATTTTCCACCATGTGCGTGGCGCAGCTATGCCGCAGCATGTGCGGGCTGGCATGCCTTCCGGAAGCGGACGCATCTTTCACCATCTGCCAAACCCACTGCCGCGTCAGCCGCCCTCCACCGCGACGCACAAACAGCAGGGATGAAATCTTTCCCTTCAACAGTGCTTCCCGGCCGTCGGCAAGATACGCGCTGATTCGCTCCTGCGCGGCTTTTCCAATCGGGACAATCCGCTCCTTGTCACCCTTGCCGCGCACCAATATGTATCCAAGTTCCAGCTTCAAATCTTCCAGCTTCACGTTGATGATCTCAGAAACCCGCATTCCGCCCGCGTAAAACACCTCCAGCATGGTTTGGTCACGCTGGGCCAGCGCTGCGGCAAGCTTGGAATCGCCCGCCTGTCCTGCCGACTCGATCATCGAATCAATCTCGCTCGCAGCCAGGGACTTTGGCAGCACCTTCCATTGCTTTGGCGAGTCGATATCCAGTGTTGGGTCCTGCTTGATGATCCGGTCCAGCAGCAGATATTTGTAGAAATGCCGCAGCGTGGAAAGCTTGCGCGCCACTGACCGGTCCTTTACTCCATTGGCAAACAGCTGGCTCAAAAACCCGCGCACATCTTCCCGTGTTGCCTTGTCCAGGTCGCGCCGGCGGGCCGCAAGAAACTCGGCGAACTGGATCAGGTCAGATTTGTAAGCGCCCACTGTCAACGGCGTCAGCCCTTTCTCTACCTTCAGGTAATCAAGGAATCTCTCCAACATCGGATCCCCTGCCGCCCGATCTTGCCGGCCGATAGAATCGCTATGGTCCGCCGTTTTCCGGCGGCCACCAGTCTCGCGCTTGTTATCAGACGCCATAACTCTCTCTCAGTATCCAGCCTGCCGGCTCCCCGGCAAATAGCTGCATTGGTTCCGGGCAGCCTCCGTGTTCATCCGTCCGAATTAGTGGATGACGTTTATTGTTCATATCTCGCGAAAATCATCCAATGACCTGGCTTTCTGAGGCTTCCGTGTGGAATATTCACCCTTTCCTGATCCGCGATCATTCGCGTAAATCCGCAATAAGTCTTTGCTTTTCAATCCCGGCGATTTGGGCAATTATGGCCAATACTGGCAATTTTCTGCCTACCCCCTGCCCCTCCCCCTATGTCGACCCAATTCCACCCAAGACGACCCAAGGTCACCCAAGGCTGA
>JBAVUZ010000606.1:0-5147 GCA_049697035.1 Candidatus Angelobacter sp.
GTCTGGAGCCGGCCAGGACAACCGGCAGATTCAGCCGGTAGATTGGCGCCGCCCCTTCTTTCTCTGAGGTGAAATAGATGAACTTGGAATCCGGCGACCAGGCGATGGTTTCCACCCACTGATCAAAACTTTCAGTCAGGTTTTTGATCTCGCCGCTTTTGCGGTCGTACACCACCAGCCTGAACCGGTCGCTCTCATACCCGGCCCGCTTTTGCATGCGCCACGCCAGCCACTTGCCGTCAGGCGAATAAAGGGGAGTGGAATCCCCGCCGGGACTAGTGCTGAGCTTTTTGGGTTCTCCGCCGGTGATGGGCACAACAAAAATGTCATTGTTTGTGCTGGTTGCGCCTACTTCATCCCAGTTGCTGGTGAAGGCGACCTCCTTGCTATCCGGAGAGATCGCATACGGATCCTGCCCACCCAGGCTGAACGGTGGAACGTCATGGTCGCCCGGAGTCAGGTCTTTTGCCACTCCGCCTTCTGCCGAGATGACAAACAGATGGCTGCGCTTGCCGCTGGTGTAATGGTTCCAGTGCCGGAACAGCAAATGTTCAAACACCATCGCTTTAACATTGGATTTTGCCCGCTCTTCATCGCTGAATTTGTTGCAGGCGTCGTCCATGCAGCCGGGAAAAACTTCCGAAATAAAAACTATATTTTTGCCGTCGGGCGACCAGATAGCGCCATCCGCTTCAGTGGAGATGCTGGTAATTTTTGTGGCTGCGACGCTGGGCGTGCCGGACGCCGAGTCAAAACCCCTGACCCAAATCTGCGTGCCGCCTTCTGCCGCGCTCAGGTAGAGGTAGCTCTTTCCATCGGGCGACCAGTGTCCGCCACTCTCGCCCGCGGGCGTGACGGGGAGTTGGCGCGCCGGCCCGCCAGCCGTCGGGACCACCCAAAGGTGCGAAGTCCGCTTATTCTCTTTCAGGTCAACATCTACGGCGGCAAAGAGCACCCATTTGCCATCTGGCGAGATCGCCGGGCCGCCAATACGCTTTAAGGACATCATGTCCTCAAAGGTGAAAGGCTTTTTAGCCGCAGGCTGGGCGGAAAGCTGAACAAAAAAGCCGTCCATGAGTAAAATAGCCATGGCTGAAACGATTAATAGAGTAAAGCGGCGCATGCGGTCTCCTCAGAAGAGCAAGTTAGTGTAAAACCTTTTTGCGGTTTCAGGCCAGCATGCAATCATGGATGTTCTATATAGGCTGGCGTTTCAGGCCGGTATTCTTAAAAGGAAATTGAATGAATCTTCTTAACTCTGCTCTGCGTACTTTCATATATGGGTTGGTATTGGCCCCGATGGCGCTGGCGGCGCAAACAAATTGCGATGAGGGAACAGGCCCCCTGAACCCTGCCCAGCCGCAAGGGATGACGCCCCAACAGATTATTGAGAAATTTGGCGCCAAAGAAGAAATCTTCCGCCAGGCGCTCAACAATTATGTCTATACCCAGGACATCACCGTGCAGGAACTGGACGGCAACACCGTGAGCGGAGAATTTCGGCTGGTGCAGGAGATCACGTATGACGATAAAGGCGGACGCATAGAGAACGTCACGTTCGCGCCGCAGAATACCTTGCGGCAACTGATCCTGAGCCGCGAGGATTACGAAGATTTTCGCTACAAAATGGCCTTCGTCCTGACTACATCAGATCTGCCCCAGTACAACTTGCTTTACGTTGGGCAGCAGCGCCAGGATGAAGTGGATACCTATGTATTCGATATCGCGCCCAAGACAATCGTTAAGGGGCAGCGCTATTTCCAGGGACGCATCTGGGTTGACAATCATGACCTGCAGATTGTGAAGAGCTGCGGCAAAACCGTGCCGGATACGATTGCCACCAAGAAAAAGAAAAATGCGCAGGAGAACCTCTCACCTAAATTCGTGACCTACCGCGAGCAAATTGACGGTCAGTACTGGTTCCCCACCTATATTCGCGCCGACGACGTCCTGCATTTCCGCCAGAATGATGTTCACATGCGCGAGATCATCAAGCTGACCAATTACAAGCGTTTTGGTTCGAAAACCAAAATCATCTTTAAAGGTGAAGCGAAAGAAGATCCAAAAGATAATCCCAAAGACAATTCCAAGATGCCGGACAAAAAACCGTAAACTCGGGCCGACTACCGTTTGCTTAACTCCAAAGTGCTATTTCCGCAAGAAGAATGGCCTTTTCATTTTTATTTGTTAAGCCCACGCATATCCGCGCTGCGGTTGGCGCTTCGCGCGCATCTAAACGTAAGAGATATCTAGGGAAAATTTATGCGGCATCTCCGACTTACGTTGCACGCGTGCGTAACCAACTTCGTCCTCAAGATGGTTGCTTTGGCAATTTTGCTTTCTCCGCTGGCTCTCACAGCCCAGACCAATTGTGAAGCCGGCGACGGCCCGCTGAATTCCGCGCCTCCGCAGAGCATCAGCGTACCAGACTTGATACAGAAGTTTGCCGCACGGGAAGCCATCTTTAAAGAAGCGCGCAACCACTATACCTACACGCAAGACGTAACTGTTGAAACCCTGGACGGCGATACCGTGGACGGAAAATTCAGGGAAACCACTGATGTGCTTTACGACGATGAGGGAAAACGAATTGAGAACGTGACTTATGCGCCCATGAATACGCTCACGCGCGTGATGCTCACCAAAGAAGACTTTGACGATTTCCGCAACCATCTACCGTTTGTTCTGACAACCGAAGATCTTCCGCTATACAACATCCTTTACGCTGGCCAGCAGCATGTGGACGAACTGGACACATATGTTTTTGACGTCGCGCCAAAAAAAGTGGACAAAAACGGCGGCCCGCGATTTTTTCAGGGGCGCATCTGGGTGGACAATCGCGATTTTCAGATCGTGAAGACCTGCGGCAAGAACGTTCCGGATATTCACAAGAAGGACAAAGAAAATTTAAGTCCCAAATTCGTGACTTATCGCGAACAGATAGATGGACAATACTGGTTCCCAACTTACACGCGTGCCGATGATATCCTGCACTTTAAAGACAACGATGTGCACATCCGCGAAACGCTGAGATATACCAATTACAAGCGCTTCGGCGTGAGAACTAAAATTATCTACAACGGACAGCCAATCAAGAATGGATCAGAGCCGAAGTGAACCAGCACTCGGCAATTGGCAAATAGCAATTAGCCAAACCGTTTTGCAAAACACGTTCGATGGAAATCAAAGCTTGTTGCGGTTCATACTTCAATCAACAAAATCCAAGCTCGTCGTATTGGTTTCTAGTGAACAAAGGAAATGGTTTGACTAATTGCTAACTGCTAATTGCTGATTCTTAATGATGTAACACCCACATGAACCATCCGGCAACAAAAAGGCCGCCCAGGGCCATGGCAAAGCAATAAGCGCCGTAACGGACCATCTCATTCGGCGTGTTGCGCTGCGTGATGCCGAACACGATAGAAAAAAAGAAGGCAAACAGCGTTGCGGCGGTGAAATGAGAAAGTTGCAGTGCCAGCATCATGGTTTTTTCCCAATCGCAATGTGATAAGCGTCCACCGCAGCCATGATGTTCAAGAGACCCGCCACAACAATGAATTTCGTTCCATAGTCGGCCACGGCGGACGTGATGGAAGTGCCGCCCCACTCGAAAATCCGCGCCATAAAATAAAACGCTCCAGAGCCCAGGTCGCCGATGAAGCCAAGAATGTCCAGCAGGTCGCCCGTGTTGGATTGGTAGACTTTGCCCTGCATCGCCAGCCCGAAGGCAAACATGCCGGCCACTGAGCCCATCAGCAGCAGGCCGCGTATCCAGCGCTTCTGGATCAAGTGGCCCGCGCCGGGTATCAGCCAGCCAATCAAAGGGGCCATGGCTGCCATTCCGGTAAGGGGAACTGCTGCTGCGGTGGGTTGCGCGTCCGATGTAGTAGTTTCTGTTTTCGCCATCAAATAATGACCAGTTCGTTTTGTATTTTACCTGTTACCTCGGCTGCGCCGTTGCGGGTAAGCACGTTCACTTCACTGCGCACGCCAAATTCCGGCAGGTAGATGCCCGGTTCAATGGAAAAGCAGGTGTTGGGGATGATTTCGCGATCGTCCTTGGTCTCAAGGTTGTCCATGTTGGCGCCGTTGCCATGTACGTTCACGCCGATGGAGTGGCCAGTGCGGTGCGTAAAGTATTGCGCGTAACCGGCGGCATTAATGTGCTCGCGTGTCGCTTGATCCACTTCCCACCCGGCAATGCGCCGCTTGCCGGCAAAGGCTTCCACAACTTTCTTTACGCCTGCATCGCGCGCGCCGCTCACAATGTTAAAAATCTCGACCTGTTTTTCTGTTGGCGTGCCCAGCACTCCGGTCCATGTGATGTCGTAATAAACAGCGTCCGGCGTGTTCTTTTTGGCCCAGATATCCAGCAGCACAAAATCGCCGTCCTTGATCGCCGACGACGTTTCCGCGCTTGGCCCGTAATGCGGGTTGCCGCTGTTGGCATTCACGGCCACAATCGGCAGGTCTTCCGTGATGAGGCTCTCGCGGCGGAAAGCCTCGGCCAGCCACTGCTGGATCTTATACTCCGTGGTACCGCCGTTGCGGACGCGCCGGCCAATCTCCTTGAAGCATTCCGGCACAATGGCGTCAATGGCGTCACGCGCGGCAAAGTGGCTGGCAATCTGCTGGTCACTCCAAGCGGCTTCAAACCGCGCCACCAGGTCGCCGGAGCTTACAATCTCCTTGCCAAAGCTGCGTACCAGCTCCACTGTCCCGGCATCCACCAGCCCGATATATGGAATCAGGTTGTTGGGCGAATATTGCATGGCCACCGTGCGATGGCGCACCAGCATGGCCTGCAAGTTGTCCCAGAGTTCGCGCCAGCTGGAGTACTCGCGCTTGGCGCCGGGCAGTGAATCCAGGTGTCCGGCCTCAATGCGATGGACCAGCTTTGTCGGCTCGCCCTCGCGGGGAATGATGTAAAACCAGCGGCGCGTAACCATCAGGTGTTCCGGCAGCCCCAGGACCTTATAGGCAATGGGATCGCGATGGTGATGATCATAAAAAAGCCACGCATCGATATTGCGCTCATGCAGGGCTGACTGAATAGCTTTCAAATCCATAAGTGGTTCTTCTATTTAAACACAGTCGCCCCTTTTCGGACTTCCTCCGTGTTCCTTCGTGTCCTCTGTAGTTAAGGG
>JBAVUZ010000607.1:0-3822 GCA_049697035.1 Candidatus Angelobacter sp.
CGCACAAAAGAATTTCTGTTTACTTGAGCGCGGCGGCTGCATCAACAACTTTCTGCGGAGATGATTTACCGCGTCTCTTCCTGGCGGCCTTAGGTGTTGGTGTCGTGGCCGCAGGCTCCGGCTCTCCAGCCAGCTTTCGCAAGCGTTGTTCAAGGTCTGGCCGCTTCAGCGCGCCGGTGATACGGTCAACGATTTTCCCTTCAGCATCAATAAAGACCGTCCCGGGCATTCCCTTGTTGACGCCGAAGTCATCCAGGCTGTCGAGCGTCGCGCCCATCATTACCGTCAGCGCTTCGCCCTGGTGCTTCTTGATGAAGGCTTCAACCTGGGGCTTCATGTCTTCATCGTCAATGGACGCGGCAATGAATAGTATCTTGCCCTGATATTGCTTCTGCATCTCGTTGAGCAATGGCATTTCAGCGGCGCAGGGCACGCACCACGTGGCCCAGAAGTTCAGTAGCACGGGCTTGCCGCGATAGTCCTCCAGCGAGTGCGGTGTACCTTTCAGATCGTGCAGCTTAAGGGTGGGCGCGGTCTGTTGCGCGCTCGTGGGCCCTGGTGGGTTCGTGGGCTGTTGGGCGCCAAAGAGTGTAGAGCTGAACAACACAAACATCACTGCAAGGGTCTGAGCCGTTGGCATCACGCCTATATATAACACGGACTCTGCGCCACACTCTCGGGCATAATTTAGAATCAATCAGCATTCAAACCGGAGGGCATCTTCTCTTTGCGGTCTGTAGTTCAATTTTCGCGCGACGAAAGCCGCTCCTGACGATGTTTGCCGCCTGCCTTCTCCTTGTCATCGCGATTTTGGGCGGTACGCTGATCACATTTCTCTTTGACCGCAACGCGCCTCGCGGTGCGCGCCTCTGCATGGGCACAAGCATTGGCATGGCGCTCATGGCCACAGTTGGCTTTGTGCTGGCATTGTTGCTGGGCCTGGGCACGGCCACCATCCTTCTTAGCGCACTCATACTTCTGTTGCCACTGCTCTTGCTGGTGGACCGCGAGCGCCGTGCTCTCATTTTCAATGCTATGCGCTCCCCGGCTTCAGCTGCTCCTAAGTCGAGCCTTGCCGGCATTGGTTATCTGGCTTTTTATCTCGCCCTCGCCATTCTTCTGGCCATGGTTTTTAACCGCGCGGTCTTCGAGCGCGCTGACGGCATTTATACCGGCGTGATGAACAATCTGGGCGACCTGCCGCTGCATCTGCAAGTCATCAACAGCTTTGCCCAGGGCCACAACCTGCCGCCAGAAGATCCTACTTTTGCCGGCGTGCGCTTTGCTTATCCATTTCTGGTCGATTTCCTCGCCGCCATGCTGGTGCGCGCCGGCGCTGGCGTGATCTTTGCCATGTGGCTGCAAAACATGGTCATGGCAATGGCCCTGGTCGGCCTGCTCCATTACTGGACGATCCTGCTCACGCGCAACCGGCTGGCCGGAGTGATTGCGCCGCTGCTGGTGCTTTTCAGCGGCGGACTGGGATGGTGGCTGCTGTTTTCCGAAGGCGGCAGTGACGGATTCTTTGCTACGCTCGGCAACTTGCAGCACGATTACACCATTGTTTCCAGCAGCATTCTGCGCTGGGGAAACTCCCTGACGACTTTGTTTGTGCCGCAGCGCAGCATTCTCTTTGGCCTGCCTCTGGCGATCACGATCTTCTGCCAATGGTGGCTCGCCATCTCGCAGCAGGAAGACGCAACAGCTTCCACCGCTCCTGCTGACGATGTAAAACTTGAGCAATCAAATGCAGCCGCTGCCAAGGTTGCTAAATCCCGACGCAAAGCTTTACGAAAAGCCCAGACATACCCGCAACCTGATCCACCCAATTTTTATCTGCGACGCATGCTGGCTGCCGGCCTCTGCGCCGGATTGCTGCCCCTCATCCATGCACACACGTTCCTGACTGTAATGGCAGCGGCAGCCTGCCTTGCCGTCATCTTCCGCTCAGCCTGGCGAAGCTGGGTTTATTTCTTGGTGGTTGCGCTTATTGTTTCCGCACCTGAGATCCTGTGGCTGGCGAACACCGGCGGCGTGAATACGCGCAGCTACCTAGGCTGGCAGCCGGGATGGGACCATGGCCAGCACAACGTGATCTGGTTCTGGTTTGTAAACACCGGGCTATTCATTCCCCTGCTGGTCGTTTCGCTGCTGTGGCAACGCGAAACATTCAAACTGCCGCAACGCGTGATTAAGTTTTATATTCCGTTTATCTTTTGCTTCGTTGTACTTAACCTGTTTAAAGCGGCGCCATGGATCTGGGACAACATCAAGGTCCTCTTCTTGTGGTATGTGGCATCGGTCCCGCTGGTGGCATGGCTTCTGGCGCGATGGTGGCAGCAGCGGTCGTTATTTCGGTGGATCGTCCCGGCCGTGTTCCTGACACTGATCCTGGCCGGCGCTCTCGACGTACTCCGCGTGGTCTCTGAGGCATCTGAATACCAGGAATTCGACGCTCAGGGAATCGCCACCGCCAAGGTAATTTCCGCTGAAACCGCTCCACGCGCGCTGGTCCTGCATGCACCAACCTACAATTCTCCGGTATTCTTGACTGGCAGGCGTTCCCTGCTGGGCTACCCGGGTTGGATGTGGTCGCGTGGTCTGGATTATTCTGAACGCAGCGCAGATATTGAACGCATCTATCTAGGAGCGCCCGAAGCGGAAGCACTGTTGCGGAAGTACAACGTGGATTACGTTCTTGTCGGGCCCATGGAACTTGCGTCGTTCAAGGTAAATGAGCAATTCTGGTCAAAGTACAAGACGCTGGCGCGGGCAGGCGCGTATCGCGTGTATCAAATTGGGGACCATAAGTAAGTGAGGTAGAAAATGAAGATTGGCATTCTTACTGGAGGCGGGGATTGTCCGGGGCTGAACGCGGTAATTCGCGCCATTGTTCGCAAAGGCATTTTTCATCATCAGGACCAGTTCGTTGGTTTTATGGAAGGCTGGCGCGGCGTGCTGGAAAACATAACGCGCCCGCTCGATCTGGAAGCAGTGAAAGGGATACTGCCGCAAGGCGGCACGATATTGCGCACATCGCGCACCAATCCATCCAAAAAAGAAAATGGCATGGAACGTTGCATTGAGAATCTAAAAAGGAATGGCGTTGAAGCGCTCATAGCGCTGGGCGGCGACGACACGCAGTCAGTCTCATTGAAGCTTTATGATCGCGGCGTGAAAGTGGTGGCTGTCCCCAAGACGATCGACAATGACCTTACCGGCACCGATCTCTGTTTTGGCTTTGATACGGCTGTCAGCATTGCCACGGAGGCGATTGATCGCGTCCACACCACGGCTGAGGCGCATAATCGCGTGATCGTGGTGGAAGTGATGGGGCGTGAAGCCGGCTGGATCGCTCTTTATAGCGGCGTGGCCGGCGGGGCCGATGTAATCCTGATTCCCGAGCAGCCGTTTGACATCCAGGAGATTGCTGAAACCATCAAAGCCCGCCATGATCGCGGACGCTATTTCAGCATCATTGTGGTGGCGGAAGGCGCGAAGCTTGCGACACGCATTCCCGATACCGAGCGCAGAAAGACGGATGAATTTGGACACGTGCGTCTTGGCGGCATCGGCAACACGCTGGCAGCGGAAATCGAGTCCCGCACGGGCTTTGAGACACGCGCCGTGATCCTTGGCCATATACAGCGCGGCGGCTCGCCAACGGCTTTTGATCGCATGCTGGCCACGCGCTACGGCATTGGCGCCATTGATCTGGTGCATCAGGGTAAATTCGGCCGCATGGTGGCGCTCAAGGGAAACGACATTAGTTCTGTTCCCATCGCGGACGCTGTGGCCAAAACGCGCTACGTGAGCCAGGAG
>JBAVUZ010000608.1:0-1710 GCA_049697035.1 Candidatus Angelobacter sp.
GAATCAGTGCAACGTGGATATAAATCCATTGTGTGCTAACAAAGAGTGGCGCGGAAGGCTCAGGGGGCTCGGCATAAGAAGACGCTGAAAAAGTGAGCCAGAAAACCAGAGGAAAGACCGCCAAACCCGGCGACGTAGCGCGGAATCGCCCATAAACAATGAAGAAAAATACCATCAGCACAAATGCCAGCAATGATTCCAGGCCATGCATGGAGGTCGGCGTCCAGGTGCCGCTGAACATGGCATTTTCCACGATGGAAACAAAATGAAACACCATTCCCAGACCCACCGCGGGCAGGGTGATTCGGGTCAGGACTTTCCTTCCGCCCCAGAATGACGCCAGGGCGTAAAGCAGGCCCACCCCGTACAGACTCAGGGCCACGCGTAACCAGAACAACGGAAGCATAAGTTATTGCAAATTATAGCCGCGAGTGCGCTGTAGGACATGTGATAAAACGCACAAAGGTACCTCCGGAACGCATGTCGGGGAGCATAAAACTCAGGATTTACGCTGATCCTGTAGGGTTTCCACCCTACTTCCCTTTGTGGTCAACCTTTGGCGTGAGGATGGAGGCTTGCGGTCGCTTTTGGTGCGGGGACTTGAGCACGCAGCGCCGGACCTCGACACGAATCAAGCGCTGCCTCTTGACGCTCATCAGGACGGCTTTTGCCGCAATTCCGTCAGCTTGTTCTGCTGTGCTTCCGTCAGTAAATTCTTGATGTGGATCAGCAGGGATATCTGGGCCTTTTTGATATCGCGTTCGCGGTTCAAGACCTGGTCCATTTGGGCCATGACCGCCGTCTCGTCCACAGGACGCGCCTTCAGCAGCCTGACCAGCTTTTCCGCTTCAGACTGCATGTCCCATTGCATGTCCAGGAATTTTGTTTGGGCCTTCTGGATTGCCTCTTTCATGGCCTTGGATTGACCTTCATCCAGATTGATTTCCTGGCGATACTTCATGACCAGTTCGGGCGGGTAAAGAGCTTGAGCAATGGGATCATCTGCCGGCTTCTGCCCCCAGCCTGCTGCGCCCAAAACAAACAATGCAAACAACAATCTGTAGAATTTCAAGCGATCCTCCTTTTTAGTGCAAAACCCTTTTCCTGACTTGCGAATGCCCGTCCGTGGAGGGCGACGCCGGGGTGTATCCCTGCCATTTACCGATTTCCGGCACGGTCTGCAGAATTTCTCGCCCGGGTGTCTCCAACAGAAAATCCGTAGGCGCTTTCCATTCGGTAATCTCGACCATTGAGACTTCGTTCCTATTTGGCCGCTCTGAGCGAAGCAAAAGAATCGCTACCACAACGATCAGCACACATGCAGCCGCAACGTACCAGAGCCCCTTGCTATGTGGGGCGCAGGCTCTGCCGCTCCATAGCGATGCGAATGCAGGAATGCGCCGCTGCTCTTCCTCGCGAAGGCTGACGAAGTGGTTGCGCAAGACACTATCTTGCAAGCTGCTGTCCGGCGGCGCTTTGTCGCCACGATCATCGTTGGGAAGATTTTGGTTGCCGTTCATCGCGTTTCCTTTTGAGCCAGCAGGCTGCGAAGTCTGGTTTTGCCGCGCTCAAAATGTGTGCGCGCCGTTCCCAGGGAAATATGCAAAACCTTTGCAGTCTCCTCAATCGTCAGGTCCTGATAAAAAACCAAGTGCAAGACTTCGCGCTGGCGTGCGGGCAGTTTCGCCAGCACCCGGAGCAGCGCATGAG
>JBAVUZ010000609.1:0-2680 GCA_049697035.1 Candidatus Angelobacter sp.
TTCCAGAGGGCTGGCACGCCACCTGCTGAGAGCTACCAACGCGAGTCCGAAAAAGTCTGCGAGCCGCCTGACTCGAGGAACTTGCCGCGAGCCGCCGTAGCGGAGCAGCTAGGGAACGGCCGCTCCAGCGCAAGAAAGCACCATCGACCTCCATCTAAAATCCCCGCCGCCACCGCGATTTTCTGGTCTCGCTAACTCAGCCTGTCAAACCGAACCATCCGCACCGACAACGGGTGAGCCCAGTCGCCCACATTGAGGGCCCTCCAGGGCAGCGAACGACAGCAATACTCTATGTCCGCGAACCGATAATGATAGGGCTCTCTGGTGCCGTGCGAAATCAGACCAGACGGGTGCCGATAAGGCTTGTGGGTCGGATGATCATCGGGGATTTCAAGAATCGAAACGAAGAATTTACCGCCGGGAGGAACGAAAGCAGGAAGTCTTTCGAGACACACGCGCAGGAAATTGAGCGGCAGCGACGTAAAGACGGATTGCGCCAAGGCAAAATCGATCTGCATCGGGCAGCACGAGAAATCAAACTCGCCGTTGGCCCAGAGATTGGACCTCGGCAATTTGTGCCTCAGCCCTTCCTTGCTGAACTCGATGTCATATCCTGCGTCCAGCAACGACTCATGAAGATCCATGCCGGCGTAGTGTCCTGCATCGAGGTATCTGACCAGCTTCACACCTGCTCGAAGACTGCCGCAACCGACGTCAAGCAATCGGTGATGCGGCATCAGGCCATGTGCCACCAGGAAGTCGAGCTGAAGCTGACCGATTTCATCCCAAGCCCCGCCAACCGCCTCACGGTGCAGCCCGGCTCGCATCTCCGCGTCGAAAGCAGCCTTGTCATAATAGCGGCTGGTCGGTGGTGTCCGCACGGTATCCCCAGACCAATTCAGGCCTCGAAAGACACTTCTGAAATCCGTCCTAAGGCATCGATCTTGAACGTGGAGGCCACGACCAGAATTGAACTGGTGTAAACAGTTTTGCAGACCGCTGCGTAACCACTCCGCCACGTGGCCCCATGGCCGGATCAATACAGGCGATCAAGGGGTTAAGCAACTAGCCTCATCGGATGTGCCGAAAATTTCCGAAACTCGGAAACAGTTACATTTCTGAAACAGTCGTGTGCGGTCTGTTCCAAGCCGCTGGTCCGGTAGGCGCAAGCCGCGCTGAGACGTGACCCGCTGCCGCCCAACGCACGGAGGTTCAATGTGATGCGCCCGGAGGATTTCGATTCTCTCATATTTTCTCGAGCGCGACCTCCGATTTCTGCTACGCGGTGAGAAGTCTGGAGTTGGGGGTACACCGGAAGTGACTGGACGACGATCAAAACGGCGCTTTTGACCGACTGCGGTCATAAGCCGGGTCGAAATTGCGCAGCCAGCAGGCTACCGCCGCGCCGCGATTTGCTATCGTTATTCGGGCAGACTGGCTACCGGGGGCCTCCACTGCCATGGCCGTTATTGGTGACGCCTATCTGACGGGAGGAAGCCCCATGTTCGACAGGAAACGGCGTCAATTCATCGCGCTGCTCGGCGGCGCGACGGCTTGGCCGCTTGCGGCCCGCGCGCAGCAGCAATCGGGAAAGACTGCCCGAATAGGCCTTCTCGTGCCCAAAACCGACGCCTCCGTCCTGGCTCAAATCAACTCCTTGCGCCAAGGTCTTGCAGACCTCGGATGGGTCGAGGGAAGGAACATTCGCATCGAGCATCGAGACGCAGAGGGTCAAGCGGAGCGTCTCCTTGCACTTGCTGTCGAACTTGTCGGCCTCAACGTGGATGTCATTGTTACAATAGACACGCCTCCGACGAAGGCGGCTAAGCAGGCGACAAGCACGATCCCCATTGTCGTTGCGGTCTCCGCCGATCCGGTTAGTGCTGGATTGGTCGAGAGTCTCGCACATCCGGGTGGCAACACGACAGGCTTGTCTCTCCTTGCTCCTGAGACGGATCAGAAGACTCTGGAGCTTCTGAAGGAGGCGCTGCCAAAGACTAGGCGGGTCGCGATGATATTCGATCCGAAAAATCAGGGCATGATGTTCAGGCTGAGGGCATTAGAAAGCGCGGCGCGAAAGCTCGCGATAGAGCTTCAACCAATACCGGCAATCAGCCCGAGCGAGCTTGCTGGCGGGTTGGCAGCCGCAGCCAGGCACCCTCCAGACGCTCTCATTGTGCTGTCTCCCATCTACGCAGTCTATCGGAACGAGATCGTGGATTTCACGACTAAGACGAAAGTGCCGCTAGCCTTTGATACGCGCGGCCTTGCCGCGGAACCTGGTGCCCTCCTGTCCTACGGTGCGGATATCTCGGCACTGTTGCGGCGAGCTGCCACATTCGTTGACAAGATATTGAGGGGCGCCAAGCCAGCCAATCTGCCGGTGGAGCAGCCGACCAAGTTCCAGCTGGTGATCAACCTCAAGACCGCCAAGACGCTTGGTGTCGACGTCCCTTGGTTCCTCCAGCAGCGCGCCGACGAGGTGATCGAATAGGTGCGGTCACTCCCGAAACTGGCCCGTTTGAGATATGCGAACGAACTCCGAGAATGTCTGTTCATCAGGGGCGGTCTCAACCGATCGACGCAACACTTTATCTTAAAGGGAAGAGATGGAGTGTAGGATGGAACGGAGATTTCATAGAGGTTTTACCGCGGCAGAAAAGACGGAATTATGGGACCG
>JBAVUZ010000610.1:0-1501 GCA_049697035.1 Candidatus Angelobacter sp.
TTTACCCACGTTCGGATGGCCTATGATCGCTACCTTTGTTTCTTTTTTCTCCTCTTCGGAAGCGTCAGCTTCGGAAGCTTCTGCTAGAGATTCTTCCTCTCCTGCTGGCACACTCTCTGCACCATGGCGATCATGTTCCGGCTCGTTTGGCGCCATCACGACCGGCACAACCTCCATGATGGCGTCCATTAATTCCATGGTGCCCAGACCATGTTCGGCGGCGATGGGAAAAACTTCACGGATACCCAGCGTCCTGAAGTTCTGCGCTGCAGCTTCCTGCTTGGCGGAGTCGACTTTGTTCACTGCCAGAAAAAGCGGTTTTCCCAGGCGCTGCAGCAGTCGGGCCAACTCCATGTCCGGTGACGCCAGCTCCGTGCGTGCGTCCACCACCATCACAACCGCATTGGATTCTTCCAGCGCCACCTTGGCCTGGCGAAATATCTCAGCGGGAATCAAGGCTTTGTCGTCCGGAACAATCCCGCCGGTGTCGACAACCCGCAGCAGACGGCCGTCCCAGTTGACTTCACTGTAAAGGCGGTCACGCGTAATGCCGGGTTCGTCACCCACAATGGCGCGTCGCGATCCGGTGAGCCGGTTAAAGAGAGTGGATTTGCCTACGTTGGGCCGACCTACGATCGCCAGAAGGGGCGGCTTCAATTTATTTTTAGTCTCTGACAATACTGCTCCACGTCCGAATCTAATTTTGTGGCTGCTAGAACGCCAATTGCTAACCGATAAGTGCTGTTCCCGGCTATTATAAAAACACGCTCGCCATGGCCTCTTCCTACCAGCCCGAAACCGCCGCTGCTTCCGCTCGTCGGCTGCCCACGCTGCATGAGTTCTTCGCCCCCGGAGGATTGCTTAGCAAGGCGCACCCCAATTACGAGTTCCGTCGCGGCCAGTTACAGATGGCGGAAGCGGTGGAAAAGGCTCTGGTTGAACGCCGGCACCTGATTGTTGAAGCCGGAACGGGAACGGGCAAGACCCTGGCCTACCTTTTGCCGGTGATCCGCAGCGGCAAACGCGTGATCATTTCCACCGGCACCAAGAACCTGCAGGAACAGCTCTTCTTCAAGGATATCCCATTCCTGGAGCAACATCTGGGTAAACTGCGCGTCTGTTACATGAAAGGCCGCAACAATTATCTTTGCCGCCAGAAACTTTACGATCTCACGAACCAGCCGGTGCTGAGCGGACTCCAGGAAATTGAGCAGTACCGGCAGATCGCCGAATGGGAAACGACGACCGAAAGCGGCGACCGCGCCGAGCTCAAGAGTATTCCAGACAACGCGCAACTTTGGCAGAAGCTCGATGCGCGCACCGAGCGCTGTACCGGACAGAAATGCCAGCAGTGGGACCGCTGCTTTATTACGGAGATGCACCGCCGCGCCGCGGAGAGCGACATCATCATTGTGAACCACCATCTCTTCTTTGCCGATCTCTCTTTGCGGCAGTCTGGCGGCCCCGATGCCGGAGTCCTGCCGGATTTCTCCGCCGTGAT
>JBAVUZ010000611.1:0-18829 GCA_049697035.1 Candidatus Angelobacter sp.
GCGACACGCGCTACCTTGATGGTATATGGCTGGATTACGATGGCATGGAATATGACAAGGTCGAGGGCGACATCCGCGGCGTGCTGGGCTCGTTTCACGGCTTCAACGGCAAGGACCCGCGCGCGGTCTTTGTTTGGAACACGATGAAGAACCTGAACAACTGGCAGATCATTACCATGGCGCTCCAGGTCCTGCTGACGATTATTGGCACGCTCACGCTGGGGATTGGCGGCGTGGGACTGATGAACATCATGCTGGTTTCCGTAACGCAGCGCACACGCGAGATAGGTGTGGAAAAAGCGCTGGGCGCGCGGCGACGCGACATCCTGACACAGTTCATGGCTGAAGCCATGGCCATTACGTTCGCCGGCGGGCTGCTGGGCGTGGCCGTGGCCTACGTGATCTCATGGATTATCGGGTCAATACCTGTTTACAGCGTGATGGCCAAGAACGCCGAGGCCGGCGATATTCATTTGGCCATTTCACCCGTACATTTGCTGGTTTCCACCGGAATTTTGATTGTGGTGGGGCTCATCAGCGGCATGTTGCCGGCCATCAAGGCATCTCGCCTGGACCCCATTGAGGCGCTGCGCTATGAATAAGTGCAGTCACGGCAAATTGTGCCATTCTTCTTTGAAGTTGAAACAAGCCGGCATCATTCCTGCGTCACGATAGCGCCTTGCAGGGCCCGCATAGAAAGGGCGTTTTTCTCAGATTGTAATCTGCCAGATCTGCGCCACAGTGGATGCACCGAAAGCGGCAGTACCCCGGGATGCCATACCTCTGCCAGGCAATTTCGTCTGCAGGCAGATACTCCCGGGCGATGGGCATGTCATTGTCAATGGAATCAAAATCTACTGACTGGCCGTCCGCAGTGATAACTTTATCCACATAGTCCCACGTATTGCAGTCGTTGAAGATCGAGATCCGCCAGCCATTGCTGGCTGTATAGGTCACATTGCCCGCGTAGATATCCTGTGGATCGGATTCAGGACGCAGAGAGATTGTGCCTTCTTCAATCGCTTTCAGGAATTGAAGCAATTCTTTTTCTGTGATGCCCGGCATTGGCTTTGGAAAACAGATTATACGCTGCCCAAAATGGCGAACTCACCCTTCAATCTCCCACCTTCTGAGCTTTGCCCTGAAGCATAATTTTCCAGTTTGCGCCGTTATCTTCCGACGTTGCCACCTTGAATACCTCTGTCTTGGCATCAGTAAACTCATTGGTGGTGCGGATCATCGTGGTCTTGCCGTTGGCGGTAAAGCTGGAATCATCATAGGTCCAGAGATTGCCTTTGATGGTGATGCCGCCGGTAGCAGGCTTGGCGCCGGGATCAGAGAGTGTAACGTATGAGTATTTGCCGGCCTTGCTGTCATACGAGTACACGGTGAACTGGCGATGCTCGCCGCCCATGTTGACCAACTGGTCGCAAACCAGATACGAGCCTTGCGGCGACCAGCGGCATTCGAGGGTGGTGTGGGTCTTCTGTCCGCTGGTAAAAGCGCCTTCTGTTTCCCACTTGCCGACGAAGGCACCAAGCTTTTTTGTGGGATCGTCGTTTGCAGCCGTGGCGGGCGACGGCACAGGTTGCGCCGATTTGGCCTGCGGAGAGTTGGGCGCGTTGGATTGCGCGGCGTTTAAATGAATGCTGGCCGCGAGAATAACAGTGGTTGCGAGCAATGCAACAAAAGTTCGTACGCGCATTGGGTTCTCCTCAAACTGGAATGAGGGCTTAAGGCAGACAATCTTACTACGACTGCGCGCGGCGGATGGTACGCGAGTAAAGCAGCGTGCGCTCCTTAAAGCCCAGGCGGTGGTAGATCTCGATGGCGCGCATGTTGTCACTGCGAACGGTGAGGAACGGGCGCTCACCGCGTGAGCGAATGCGCTCTATCAGGCCACGCACGATGGCTGTTGCATAGCCGCGGCCTTCATGGGCGGGCAGCGTGGCCACGGTAGTGATCTCGCGATAGCCGGGGAGATGCAGTCGCAGGCCGCCCATCGCAACGAGCTTGCCGTCTTCTTTGCCTGGTTCGCGGATGCCCAGAAATTGTCCCAGCTTCTGGATCTTTGGGCAGAGCGTGCGGACGGGACGCGTTGCTGTGTAGACGACGCTCATTTCGGGCACGTCGGCGGGCGTGAGTTCAATGAGCGCGGGCGCAGCGTTATCCTGCGCGGACGACGGCGGCGCGTCAGTTTCCTGCACCATCTGGTGCAGTTCCACGGCGCGGACGATCTCCCATCCAGATGGTATTTGCGGCGGCGAGGTGAAGTAGAGCGTGATGGCATCGCGCTGGATGAGCTGAGCGAGCGAATCAAATGCCATGGCTGTATTGGCAGCCAGCGCTCCCAGCAGCGTCATCTCCGGCGGGAACCTACGCGCCAGTGCAGATGTATGCGCGTGCTGCGCTTGCTTGGTGGTGAGCGAGGTCCAGACGGCATTATCGAGCGGGAGCATGCGCTAGAGTGTACCGCATGGGCGCGCTACGGGGCATCGTCTTATGAATGCGGCCAGTCATCGCCATGAAGGAATTGGGCCCAATCACTTGTGCGAAAAACTGCAATAAAATCCAGCACAAATTCATCCTGTGGTTTTTGTGGCAGAGTCACTCGGAGCAATTTCAACCGTGAAGGCATTGCTCCTTGGCGAACATTGTTGGCAAAACCAGCGTCGCGTGTGAAACAAAGATCAAAGCTGTCGCGAGCGAATTCGTAAAGCTTACCGTTCTCTAATCCCTGGAGCCGCAGGGTGTGAACCGATTCCACTTCGTGACCTTCTGCACGCAACGCAGCAACGAGCTTCCGAGGCAGATTCTCGTCCAGTAAAATTCTCACGCCGGTTGGAGGTCTTTCCGCCGGGCCAGTTCACCAAGAACGCCGCACACCGATTCCTCAGTGAGGCTGGGATAAGCGTCTACAATTTGGGCAATGGTCATGCCTGCGGCGAACGACTCAAGAATAAGCGCGACGGAGATGCGTGTGCCACGCACACGCGGACTGCCTCCAAGGTGCTCTGGGTCTGTGACAATCCAAGTGTCCATAGGACCTAGCTTACGCTAGTCGAATAAGTGACTCAAGCCGCACTGCGGCGCTTCACCAGAGATCGGTCAGGCGTTCTTCGTCTTCAAAAACGTCCCCTTCTCCAGTTCCTGAAACGCATCTCGCAATTGTTCCTGCGTGTTCATCACGATTGGTCCGTACCATGCCACCGGCTCTTGCAATGGCTTGCCGGAGACCAGCAGAAAGCGGATGCCGTCTTCCCCGGCCTGCACGGTAACTTCGTCGCCGCTGTCAAAGAGGATGAGAGAACGATTGTCGGCGTGGGAGGGCGGAGCCGTGTCCAGCCAGTTGACACTTTCCGTCGGAACGGCAAGCGGGCCGGAGGCGTTGCAGAATTTCCCTGATCCGCCAAAGACGTAAGCAAACGCGTGGCGCGTGTGTTCCACTGGCAGAGTCTTGCGGCGGCCGGGCGCGACCGAGACATCGATGTATGTGGGATCGGCGGCGATGCCTTCCACCGGGCCTTTCTTGCCCCAGAAATTTCCGCAGACCAGCCGGACATGCGTGCCGTCATCATCAGTGATTTCAGGAATCTCCGCGGCCTTTACCTCCTGATAACGCGGCGGCGTCATCTTGAGCGCCGATGGAAGATTGGCCCAGAGCTGGAAGCCATGCATGCGTCCGGTGGGATCGCCCTTGGGCATTTCCTGATGAATGATGCCGCTGCCGGCGGTCATCCACTGCACGTCACCAGCGGCGATTGCGCCGCGATTGCCCATGCTGTCTCCGTGTTCCACCGTCCCGGCCAGAACATAAGTGATGGTTTCAATGCCGCGATGCGGATGCCACGGAAAGCCCGCGAGATAATCTTCCGGCAGTTCGTTGCGGAAATCGTCGAGCAGCAGAAAGGGATCATAGTCAGAGGTGTTGCCGAACCCGAACGCGCGCCGCAGATGCACCCCCGCGCCTTCCATGGTGGGTTTTGACTTGATGAGCTTCTTGACAGGACGGATGGACATGGCTGGCCTCCAAAGAGAATCTTAACGCAACGGGAAAGCCAATCAGATGATTTCAAGAGTGAGAAGATGCGGAAAAGCGTTTCAGCCGCGCCGGGCCCGCAAGCCGAGTTGCTGTTACCTGTTCGAACGGAGTTTCATGAAGACCTGCATTCGTTCATTTTGGGCTATCACTCATTCCGTAATGCGTCCAGCGGGTCCACGCGCGCAGCGCGATAAGCAGGCAGCGCGCTGGCGGCAAGAGAGACAATCGCCAAGAGGGAAATGGACAAAATAAAAGTTTGCGGATCGTGCGCCTTCAATCCAAAGAGCAGGCTGGTGGCGGCTTTTGCGCCCGCCAATGCCAAAACAGTTCCAACAGCAAGCCCAACGGCCAGTAACTTGACGGCTTCACGCATGATCAGGCCCAGGACGCGGGTGCGATCAGCGCCCAGCGCCATGCGAATGCCAATCTCACTGCGCCGGCGAACCACCATGTAAGAAATCACGCCGTAGAGTCCAATAGTGGCCAGCAATGCGGCAAGAAATCCAAAGAATCCGGAGAGGGAGGCCATAAGCCGCTCACGCATCAGGCTGTCTCGAACTTCTGTTTGCAAAACCGCAAAATGAAATGTGATGGCCGGATTGAGGTCACGAATCGCGCGAGCCATCGACGACTGCATCGCGTCCATGGAGATATTGGAGCGCACCAGCAGCGCGGGTTGAGTATCGGGGTCTTTGGATTGTGCGGCGGCCAGATAAGCGATCGGCAAAATGGGCTGGCGCAGGCTGCCGTATTTTGTGTCTCTGACCACGCCGATAACCTGGTAAACCGGTTGCGGCTTGGTGGGACCCAGGTCCAGGCGAAATGTCTTGCCGAGAGGGTCTATTCCCGGCAGGAATTTTCTAACAAAGGTTTCATTCACCACCGCGACAGCAGGAGCAGCGATTGAATCAGAATTACTCACGTCGCGGCCGTGGAGCAACTCCGCTTTCATTGTCTTGAAGTATCCGGGGCTAACATTGTTGAAGAAGGCAGTCTCACGCACTGGCTGGGCGGAAGCGCTGGTGAGAACAGTATCGTTCCACCAGTTGTTGTTTAAAGGGACAATGCTGGCCTCCGCCGCGGACTCGACCCCGGGAATCGCTCGCACGCGTTCCAGCAGTTCTTTCTTGAATGGGGTACGCCGTTGCAGGGGCAGTTGCAGCGGATCTATATCGACATAGGCACTGAGCACGCCACCTACCTGGAAGCCGGGATCAAGTGAAAGCAGGTTTTGAAACGTCCGCACGAACAGAAATGCGCCGACCACGAGCATCAGTGAAAGAGCAACCTGGGTAACGACTAAAATCCTGCGCACGCCAAAATGTTTGCGATCTGCTGAAGCGCCGCGTCCGCCTGCTTTCATGCTGGCGACGGGCGACGTGCCGCTGGCCCGCAAAGCCGGAGCCAATCCAAAAAGCAGACACGTCAGTACCGCCAGTCCGGCGGTAAAAGACAGCACCCGCCAATCAAAAGTGAGATCGAGAAATGCCTGGTCGGACCGCGTGCCAAGAAATGAAACTAGCGCGCGCGTGAGAATCTGTGCCAGCAACGCTCCGGCGATCGCACCCGTCACGGCAAGCAGCAGGCTTTCCATGAGTACCTGTTGCATCAGCCTGAAGCGTGAAGCGCCCAGCGCAAGACGCACAGCGGTTTCGCGTTCGCGGGCGCTGGCGCGCGCCAGTGTGAGGTTGGCCAGATTGGCGCAGGCAATCAGCAGCACGGTCCCAGCCAGCGCCAGCAGAAGCCACAGCGGATTTTCATAGGCCTGGCGCAGCGCAGAAAGCCCCGATCCTCCGGGTGAAGCGCCGAGTTTTGCCGCGCGATATTTCTTGACCTGCTCTGGATTATAGGTTGGCGGAAGAGTGGCTTCGAAAATTCCTGGAGAAATGGATTCCAGCTGGCTGTTTGCCTTTTCCAGCGACCATCCGGGTTTAAGGCGGCCAATGGCGTCCAGCCACCAGCCGTCGCGCCGCGTGAACAGAGTCGCTTCGCCTCTTATGAGCGGATCCGCGCACAAGGGAATAGCCACGTCAAAAGAGCGGCCAACGTCCACGCCAAAAAAACTGGCCGGAGTCACGCCCACAACTTCTACCTGTTGATTGTGGATTTTGAGCGTGCTCCCGACTGCGGAACTGGCGCCTCCATACTCACGCTGCCAGAATGCGTAGCTGATCACAGCAGCGGGTAGCCCGCATCCATGCTGGTCGTCATTGACGGTGAGCAGCCGTCCCAGAACCGGTTGAACGCCAAGCACGCGAAAATAATCTCCGCTCACCCACAGCCCGCGCGCCAGACGCATCTCACCGCCAGTGGCCAGGTTGAAGGTTGCCGTGCCCCAGGCAAAAACGCCGGTAAATGCTTCCTGATGGTCGCGGATCTGTTCCCATAGAGGATTGCTCAGCTCGTCATGTTCCTCCATGTGGCCGGTACGGCTACGCATGTTCGCGATGCGTATCTGGGCAAGCTCGCCCGGATTTTTTACCGGAAGCGCGCGCAGACGAACAGCGTCAAGCAGTTGAAAGATTGCGGTGTTAGCGCCGATTCCAAGCGCAAGAGACAAGATCGCGAAAATGGAAAAACCCGCATTCAGCCGAAGCGCGCGAACGCTGTAGCGACCGTCCTTCCACAGGCTTGCCGCAAACGATCCAAAGCCCGGAGCGCCGGGCGGCTCTGCCTGAAGATGAGCCTGGGGCTCGATAGCACGCAGTCCGCGGGTGAGCCGGTTGTCCTGGTCGAGCTCTGCAAGTATCGTACTTTGGGCCTGCTCCGCGTTGCTGCCTTGCGCCAGCAAATCGCGATAGCGGTCTTCCATGTGCAGCGCAACTTCTTCAACAATGCTGGCTTCACGCGTGGGCTCAAGATTCAGACGGGCCAGACGCTTACGCACTTCTTCTCTGAAATCAGGCATTTTCAATCTCCGTGATGCGATTGATGGCGGACACGAAGGTCTGCCAGGCGCTGCGCTGCGCGCGCAATACTTTTTTCCCCTGTGCCGTGAGCCGATAGTAACGGCGGCGGCGCTGCTCGGCTTTATCCACCCAGCGGCCTTCAATCCATCCGCGTTTTTCCAGCCGATACAGCAGTGGATACAGCGATGCCACGTTGAAACGCACCGCGCCCTCAGAGCGCGACTCAATCAGCTTGCTCATCTCGTAGCCGTGGCGCGGACGGGCTTCCACCAGCGAAAGAATCAGCAGCTCAGCACTGCCTCTTTTGAGTTCACGATCCAGCATGGGATTCTTCATATATATCGTGTAGCAATATATTGCTATGAAAGCGGTGATGTCAAATTGTAGTTTACGCAAGGCTTTTATTGGGGGCGATAGCTGAGCGACGCGCTCAGCAGGAGTCTCTGTAGCACACTCCCTGAGACGTTCGAAAACTTGAATGCCGGGCTCGACTGTTTTGCTTGACTAAGGGGGAAACAAATAATGAGGTTCGATATTCGGATTGAGGTCCTAGTGTGCCTTGGGTCACAATCCTAGACAACAAGCAATCTGCACTCAGGTCAAAAGCTGCACCACAATGGAACGCAAAGACCGCAAAGAAATTGGAAGTTGAAGTTATTTTTTTTCTTCGCGATCTTTGCGGTAATGAGGTTTGGCTAAAAGCTCGATTGCTGATTGCTCCTTCATGGCTCCAGGGACTTGAACGGTGCATCCGCCGAGACAGTGGCGATATTTAGGGCTTTCTCTTTCTGGTGGGATCGCTGATATTCGGCGACGGAGGGAAACAGTCCCTGGCGCTCCTCCAGCGTTTGCTTGGAGCCTTGCGGCGCGGTAAGAAATGCGCAAAATTTTTCCAGGAGTTGGGCTTGCGGGCAAAAGTCGTCGAGCCACAGGAATTGGCCCTGTTCGTTGATCTCCAGGAACCACCATTCTCCGTTGCGGTCCACGGCAAGGTCCAGGGAGCCAGTGCAGACGCCGGCTGAGGCAGCAAACCTCAGTATGCAGCTCTCCACTGCGTGAGGCGTGGCGATGCGCTCCACAGCAACGTTTCTCAGGGCTGCGTCGTGGCGCCAGTCGAGAGAATTGGCGGGGGTACGCACGGCGAACGAATAGACGCGCTCTCCCATCAGCACCGCGCGGACGTCGAATTGTTTCCTCACCTTCTCCTGGTAGATGGCGGGAGCGTAAGTAAAGACCTCGTCGTCAGCGGGGAGCTCCTCGCGGTCCAGGGAGAAGGTTTCCGTCACCGTCACATCGGGCGATCCTTGCTGCTGCCATACGTGCGTAGCAAAGGCCTTGCAGATGGCATTGTCGGGATGTTGATCAAAAAAGTGCCGCACAGCCGCCGCCGAATTCGACATGACCGTTGCGGGGGTCTTCAAGCCCGACCGCGCAGCCAGGCGTAACTGCACTCCTTTGTTCCGGACCAACCGCGAAGCTGAATATCGATTGACGCATCGGACAGGCAGGTTTTCCAGCATGCAGGCCATCGCCTCAAAGAACGCTGAACTGGGCGAGGTGGCCTTTGCGCCGGGCAGCACGTCTGCCGGCGTGTCCGGCTGGCGGAGCCAGAGCACGTCATCGCTTTCCAGCCGGTGTTGCCCCAGCCTGATGCAGGGCTGCTCGTCTATCAACAGGGAAGCTTGGTCCTGCTCGGCTGGAGAAACGCCGCTCCAGCATGCTGTCTGGTAACCGGCCTGTTCCATGGCCCAGCAAACAGGGGCCGCATGGTCATCTTTCGGGTGCGCCAGCACGATGATTTTCATGCCATTGTTCCGGACAGAAGATTGGGAGCGCCAGCATGCCGTCGTCGCTCCGCTGGTTATGTCTGAGAGAAGTATTTCATTTTTTACAAGCGAATTGCGGCATTCTACTGGTCCGGGCTCTCATCCGTACCGCTGGGGGAGCCGGTCAACATGAGAGTGAGTGGCGTAATCTTTCCTCCCGTAACCTGTGCGATTTCCTGGGCACTCAGCCGGCGTGCACCCCTGCGGGTGAGTACTCGATTGTCTTCATTCGACATGGATCTCTCCTTTCCGCTTTCAGGTTTCTTCCCTAAGCTGCTGGGAGATTAAGTATCCGAGCGCAAGTCATGGCCCTGACCGTTAGGCGAGCCGGTGAGGGTCGCGCTCAGGAGCGTGATATGCTCGCCGCCCGCGACCCTTTCCAGGTCTTCCACGCTCAGCTGACGGCCGCCCATCCGATTGAGCACACGATTATTGTTGTTGCCCGACATAAATTTCTCCTTTTGGTTTTGCGTTCTTCTTCAAATATGGGAAAACAGGGGTTGCATGATCGTCTGTCGGGTGGTGCCAGCACGATGATCTTCATGGCTTATACCGCGATAAGGACGGAAGCGCCGGCTGCGACCCGCGCTTCCGCAGTTTGCACTTCCTTGGGTTTAAAGAACGGCCTGGCAGCTATTGGTCCAGCATCTCATCTGGACTGCTAATCGGGCCGGTTGGAAGATCGGTGGCAACGGTAAGCTTCGCGGCCGCGACCTCTTCTATCTCGGTCTGGGTCAACTGGCGAGCACCCTTCCGGATGAGCACCCGGTTATTATCATTCAACATAAGTTACTCCTTTCCATTGCATGTCGCCGGCTATGTATCCAAGCTCTGGTCTGGATTGCCGGCCGTGTTGGTCGTAATGACGCTAAGGAGCGTGGCTGCCTGCTCCGGTGGTCTGTTCTATTTCATCCTGGGAAAGTTGGCGAGCACCCCTTCGGGTGAGTACCCGGTTGCTATCGTTCGGCATGTGGTATCCCTTCAGCCCTTCTCTAAGCCTGAGGCATCAACCGGTCGAAGCGAACGACAAAAGCTATGTGTCAAAGCTTTGGTCGGGATTGCTGGACGTGCCGGTTACCAGCGTGCTCAGACGAGTTGGAATCAGGCCGCCTGACACCCCGCCCAGTTCTTCTTGAGAGAGTTTGCGGGCGCCAATGCGGGTGAGTACCCGGTTGTTGTCCTTGTTCGACATACATTTCTCCTTCCCGCTCCTGATCTCTCCCCCGGTACTACGGAGCTATGAGTCCATGTCTGTATCGGGGCTGCTCACCGTGTTGGTTCCGGTCAAGCTGGCGCGGGTGAATCCTGCTCCGGCCACCTGCTCCACTTCATTCTGTGTAAGTTGACGAGCGCCCACTCGGCAAAGTACCCGGTTATCGCTATTATTCGACATAAATTTCTCCTTCCAGTTTGGCTTTCTTCCCCAACATCCTGGGGCGGAATTAAATCTGTGGAAGTTATGCTTAGATCACAAGCCGTAAAGGGCTATTGATCGAAGGACTCGTCAGGATTGCTGACTGGGGCGGTTATTAGAACGCTGGCAAAGGTTAACTTTGCTGCGGCAACCTGCTCAATTTCGTTTGCTGTGAGTTGGCGAGCACCCATCCGGCTGAGTACCCGGTTTTTGTTGTTGTTTGACATGCGTGTCTCCTTTGCGCTCTGATTCCCTTCTCCAAACACCCTGGAAATCCACTGTCGAAAAAAATGGATCAAAAAAGACTACAGAACAAACCTGGCCTATTCAACACGGCTTTGAGAATTCTCGATCAAACCAAAAAACTCCATGCTCACTGCCTTTTCAGGATTATTATCAGCGGCCCATTCAAGGATTTACCGTGCAGGTAATTTGCCGAAATGTTCTCTGGCTTGAGGTGAGACAAAGAAAATCAGCCGCGAATCAACTCGGAAAGTCGCGAATCATATTTGGGTCGATTCGTGTGCATTCGCGAAATTCGCGGCTAATTTTCTTTTATCTGGGTTTATCTGCGGAAGTCTGCGGCGAGGTTGGTTTGGCTAATTGCCAGCTCCTATTTGCTCACTTCAACCCTTTTTAAGTTCGATCAGCACCAGGCGGGCCACTTCTTTCAGCGTTTCAAAAACGCCTTTTCCCTGGAAAGCGACGGCTTCAAAGGTTGGCTCATCTTTCTTGGCCAATTCGCGTTTCAGTTCTTCCACGGCCATGGCGCTGGGCAGGTCGCGCTTATTGAATTGCAGGACGTAAGGGATTTTCTTGAAGTCGTAACCGTGTTCTTTCAGGTTTTCTTGCAGGTTTTCCAGTGCTTCAATGTTGGCATCCATACGCTCTTCCTGCGAATCGGCCACAAAAACCACGCCATCCACGCCACGCAGGATCAGCTTTCGGCTGGCATCGTAAAAAACCTGGCCGGGAACTGTATAGAGATGGAATCGGGTGCGGAAGCCGCGGACGGTGCCCAGGTCAAGGGGCAGGAAGTCGAAGAAGAGCGTCCGGTCCGTTTCCGTGGCCAGAGAGATCATCTTGCTCTTCTGTTTGTCAACCGTCTTGTCGAAAATATGCTGCAGGTTCGTGGTCTTACCGCCCAAACCGGCGCCGTAATAGACGATCTTGCAGTTAATTTCGCGTGCGGCAAAGTTAATAAAGCTCAAGACTCTCCTAGCACTCGGCGGGCGCAAACTCCTGCTTGCGGTTCCGAACAGCCATGTTGCTGAAAGACTTTTTTATATCATAACGGACTTGCAGAGGGGGCGCTTCTAATTCTACGCTCTTTGCCGGAGTACCAAATCCAGTAATTCCGGCGGCAATAACCAAAAGTAACCTATGGCTTTGGGGCCTGTTGTGACTGCGGCGGCAGCGGGTAATAGCCCTGTTTGGCAATGACGTTCAGATTGGGGCGCAGCACCCGCACGTCAATAGTGCGGAAAGCGCTTGATTTTGTCGCCTGGGTCGTATATCCCAGCGTGTACTGGTTGCGCGCGCTATCGGCCATTTTGGCATAGGCCTGTTCGATTCCCGACCGGTCAAATTCCGCGACCATATCGCCCCCCGTTTCAGAAGCATAACGGGGGAGTATGTTTCCGGTGCCAAAACCCGGAACACGAATGCGATTGGCCTTGTCATATATTGGGATGGCGGCGGTATCCACGCCAACGCCGTAAACGCTAATGTTATTGGCGAGCAGGATCCGCTTTACCTCATCGTAACCCGCTGAGCTGCCTTGCTCGCGCCCGTCGCTGATCACAAAGACGATGCGCCTGCGCGTTTTATCGCGTTTGCTCAGGTCCTGGGCCGCCCGCAGGATCGCGTCATTCAAAACGTAGAATTCGCGTGGCGGTGTCTGCACGTCGCCTGCCCTGCCGCCATTGGCGTTTGGATCGCTCACCGGATGGCCGTTGATGCTCGGTCCACCACCGAAAGGCCCGCCCGTCATCGGTGGACCGCCCTGGCGTCCAGGACGCTTGATGCGATTGACGGTAGCGGTGGAAATACTTGATGCACCTGAGAAGCCGGAAACCTGCTGCACGGTGTGACCATATCGATAGAGCGCAACCTCGTCAACCTCACTGAATGCGCCAATAAGCGCCGGCAGAGTCTCATTCACCTTTTTCATGGTCGTTGACGGCAGGTCCGTGGCTACAACCACAGCGGCCGAAAGCGGAAACGCATCGGCGGTAAAAAACTTGAGCTGCTGCACCACGCCGTCTTCATACACCTTGAAATCATTGGAAGTGAGACCGGGAACCAGTCTGCCTGAGCTATCTTTCACGCGCACTGGTATTTGCACGAAATTGACGGCGATGCTCATCGTCCCGAATTTGCCCACATCAGTGACAATGTCATTCTGAGCTGCTCCACGCTGCCGTTGCGACACGGGCGTTGGAGTTGGTGTGGCTTCTGGCTGGTCAGGATGCGTGTTAATCGGCGCCGGAGGGGCATTTTCAGGGAATTGGCCCGGTTGCTGGGCCTTGGGCTGGGGCGCATCGGGGACGTTCTGAGGAGATTGCTGCGCCTCCTTCGGCTTGGGTCCATCGGGAAGGGTCTGTTGACTTAGAACAGGCAAACTTGCCACCGCCAGGGCACAAATCAGCCCTTTCTTCCCAAGGGTCAACCTAAGCATCAGCTCCTCCTAACACCTTAGAACGTTTTCAGGGCCGGAATGTTGCGGCTTTTCAGCCAAGGAACGTCTCTCACAACCATTGTAAGGCTTCAGGAGCTTTTCTGAGGCAACTCGGCTGCATCTAATACAATAGATCACAACACATTTTATTCAGAGAGGCTGTGCCCAAAGGCCTTTATGCGGACTTTACTTTTCGTCTTCGCTATTGCTGTTATTCCGGTTTCGATGTTTGCGCAGCAGGAAGCTGCTCCCCCTGCCCTGCAGGAAAATACCGGTAAGAACCAGGTTCAAAATCAAAATCAAGATAAAGATCAGGTTCCAGACAAAGACCAGGGCAAGGTACCGGTGTTCCGCAAGAACGTGAACGTAGTCAACGTCTTGTTTACGGTAAAAGATAAACACGGCGCCTTGATCCCGAACCTCAACAAAGACCATTTTGAGCTCTTGGAAGACGGCAAACCGCAGATAATTAAATATTTTTCCGCGGAAAGCGACGTCCCGATTACGCTGGGGCTGCTGATCGACAGCAGCAAGAGCATGGAACGCACGCTGCCCGAGGAGAAGGTGGTTGCCAGCGGATTCCTGCAAAAAGTGCTCACCAGCAAAGACCTGGCTTTTGTGATCAGTTTTGATATCAGCGTTGACCTTCTCCAGGACCTGACAGGCGATCTGCATTTGCTCCGTGGCGGACTCAATAAAGCCCGGATTAACACCAACACGGTAGGCATGTCGCCCATGGGAGGTTCAGGCCCTGTGCCCACGGCAGGCGGCCAGAATAAGGGTACGCTGTTGTTTGATGCCGTTTACCTTGCCGCCGACGAAGTTTTGAGCCGCCAGGTGGGACGCAAAGCGATGATTGTTCTCACAGATGGCGAAGACGTGGGCAGCAAATTGCGGCTGAAGGATGCGATTGAAGCCGCGCAAAGGGCCGACGCCGTGGCTTACGTCCTCTTGATCACCGATCCCATGTATCCTTCGAATCATGGCGATATGAGCAATCTAGCGGAGCAGACGGGCGGCCGCCTCATCACCGTGAGCCATCCGGACAAGCTGGATAAAGCGTTTGCCGAGATTGCCGCTGAACTGCGCAGCCAGTATCTGCTCGGCTTTAGTTCCACCAATCCAGTGAATGACGGTAAATTCCGGCGGCTTGAAGTCAAATCGAAGGATGGATACAAGATCCAGGCGCGCAAAGGTTACTATCCACCGAATGACGCGGCGGCGAGCCGGTAAGTTATCGCGGGTTAATGCGATGGTGGCGGCTAACCGGAAGGAATAAACACCTGACTCATTACTTGGAGACGTAGTAACCTTTTTTTGCCCTGACTTTATATTTCTTGCTGTCTGTCATGATCTGGATCGGACGGAACTGACCATTGGCCACAAACTGATCTGGGCGATAAGAGATCATGTACTGGCTGCGCAACTCTTCCTGAATATCAGAAAAAGCCGCAACCACGTCATCCAGTTTTTCGGGAAAGAAGGCGCGGCCGCCCGTGGCATCTGCAAGCTTTTTCAAATCGTCATCGCCTTTGGTGTGTTTTTCCACCAAAGATGTGCTGATCGTATAGACGATTACTCCCGCGCGTTGCGCCATGTCAATCGCTTCATCGCGATACACGCGGCTCAGGTTGTCCTCGCCGTCAGAGATGAGAATAATCGCCCGGCGCACCGCACCGCTCGACGGTTCCTTCATCAGCTTGTCGCGGCAGGCGAAATAGACTGAATCCCACATCGCCGTTCCACCTCCGGCCTTGATGACCTTTACGCCGGTGCGGAGCTTATCGATGTCCCCGGTGAAATCCTGAGTGACGTCCCAGGTTTCGTCAAAAGCCAGCACAAAAGCCTTATCGGCCTTGGGTCGGATAATCTCGTAGAGAAATTCCGAAGCTGCTTCCTTTTCAAACTGGAACCGGTCGCGGATGGAATTGCTGGCGTCGATCAGCAATCCCACATGCAACGGCAGGTCGGTTTGCGCGGCAAAGTTCATCATCTGTCGCGGCGGCAGCTTGTTGTCCAGAATCCTGAACTGGTCTTGCTTCAGGTCGCGCACAAATCTGCCGTCTTTATCCACGACGGTGAAAACCACGTTGACTTCATCCGTCCTTACGCGGACCGTGGGGATCTTTTGATTCTTAGAATCGCTGCTTGCATTGTCTGGCTGCTGCTGCTGGCTCCCAGCCGATGGCGTCGCAGAGGGAGCAGGAGTCGGCTGCTGGGCCATGGCCATGGTCGCGACAATACACATCACAATCAAAAGGAACAGATACTTGTTGAGAATCATAAAAATGCGATTGATTTACTTATTATAGTTGCAACCGTTTGGCAAATCTCTTGGCGGGTCTAAGTGCCGAGGAGGCGCTTTCGCAAATAAAAAGCCCGGTCAGTGCCGGGCTTGCTTATGGAACTGAAATGCCTGGCTACTGGCGAGGCACGTAATATCCCTTTTTTGCCCGGACCCTGAATTTCTTGTTTTCCGCGGCGATCTGTATAGGACGGAACTGCCCATTGGCCTCAAATCCTTCAGGTTTATAGAACACGGAATACTGGCTGCGCAGTTCTTCATGAATATCATGGAACGCGTTGGCCACATCCTGGAGCTTGAAAGGGAAGAAGGCCTGGCCGCCAGTGGTTTCCGCCAGCATTTTCAGGCTGCGGTCGCCTTCGTCAGGATTATTGCTCAGGTTGGTGCTGATGGTGTAAACGATCACGCCGGCGCGTTGCGCCATCTCAATGGCTTCCTGCCGTAGGACGCGGCTCTGGTTGTCGTCGCCGTCTGAGACCAGAATGATGGCCCTACGCACGGGGCCGGTTTCTTTTTCCTTCATCAGCTTGTCGCGGCAGGCGTAAAACACGGCGTCCCAAAGGGCCGTGCCGCCGCCCGGCCGGATCACTTTTACGCCTTTGGTCAGCTTGTCCAGATCGCCGGTAAAATCCTGCGTCAGGTCCCAAACTTCATCGAAGGCCAGCACAAATGCCTTGTCCGTTTTAGGGCGGATGATCTGGTGCAGAAACTCAATGGCCGCATCCTGCTCAAAGAGGAAGCGGTCGCGGATGGAATTGCTGGCATCGATCAATAACCCTACGCGCAACGGCAGGTCCGTTTCGGCAGAAAAGTTCGTGATCTGCCTGGGCGGCTTATTGTTATCCAGAATCTTGAACTGATTTTCTTTCAGGTCCTTGATGAACTTGTTGTGTTTGTCCGTAACGGTAAAGATGACGTTCACTTCGTCCGAACGGCTGTGAAACGTTTGTACCGGCAGGTCGTCCCCGGCTGTGGTCGCCGATCCGGGCGCTACGGCGCTCGCGGTAGGTGACGGGGCCTGTCCAGCGCCCGGTGACTGCGCTGGCTGCGTGGTTTGCGCCAATCCAGAGCAGCAAACCAAAGTGAACGCAAACAACAGCGCAAGGGTCTTTTTTTGATGCATATCAGGGCTTCTCTCGCACATTATAGTCTTCGACAAACAATCCTCAATCCCCGATTCGCCGGAGAAAATCATTTAGCTCAGCCGGTAACGGCTGCTGGAACGAAAGCGGCCTGTCACTGATTGGATGCCGGAATTGTATCGCGAAAGCATGCAGAAAGTTCCTTTTCAGGGATGCAACCTCCGGCGCTGTACCTCCGTAACTCTGCTGTCTGGGTACGCGGGATGGAGCGCCATACAAAGTGTCGCCCACAACAGGGTGGCCAATCGACGAGAGATGGACCCGGATCTGGTGCGTCCGTCCTGTCTCAATCCTCACTTCCAGCAGGGCAAATTTGCCGTAAGAGCCCTCAATCTGTTGAGTTACCTGCCAGTGTGTGACGGCCTCACGGCCCGCTCGGCTTGCGCTGGTCCAGCGCGTGGTCATACGTGCGCGACGGACAATGTCTCGGCTGATGGCGGCGTTGATGGTCCCTTTTGTCATTTTGGGCCAGCCGTGCACCAGTGCGATATATGTCTTCTTGACCTCGCGACGCGCGAATTGCTCTGCCAGCTTTCGGTGAGCCAGATCAGATTTGGCTACCACCACCAGCCCGCTGGTTTCTTTGTCCAGCCGATGCACAATCCCCGGCCTTAGCTCGCCGCCGATTTCCGAGAGTTGGTTAAAGCGATGAAGCAACGCGTTGACCATGGTGCCGCGATTGCCGGCCTCGCCCTTGCCTGAACCGGCATGCACGCTCATTCCCGCCGGCTTGTTGACTACCGCGATACTTTCATCTTCATAAACCACGTCAAGCGGAATGTCTTCTGCAAAGGCTTTCAACGGCGGCAGTTCAACCTGGCCGGTAATCAAAATCTCTTCTCCACCTTTCAGCCGCATAGACGGTTTGGGCACTTTGCCATTCAAGGTGATTTTGTTCTGCTCAATGAGTTGCTGAATGCGTACCCGACTCACGTCCGGAAGGTGCGAGACCAGCCATTGGTCCAGGCGCGTGCCATTGGCCTCTGAAGGCACCACTTCCTTCCGTAGGAGCGAATCGGTCATGGAGAACAATCTATCTGAGTTCAAGATAAAATGCAGATTCTTTCTACAACGTTTGTAATGAACGGACGCAAAACGTGATAAGAACCGAGTTCATCTTAACCTTTGACGAATATTTAGAGTGGCGAGGCATTTTCCGGAAACGGTCTCCACGATCGCCTCTTATCGCATGCCTGTGTGGATTGGTCCTGTTAGTCATTGGTTATATCGTGCTTCGCAGGTCTCCTGATGGCGGAACAGCAGCATTTGGAGGTATATGTCTTGGTGGCGGACTTTTAATAACTGCGCTCAGCGTTCCTCTATGGTTTTTTCTGAAACGCACGCCCCATAGAGCAAAACGAAAGGAATGGAGCGCCTTCAAAAGGTTTTACCGTGACAGGCATGTTTTTGAGGCGGGTGATTCCGGCTGGAAATATTCTTTTGGAACGCAGGAAAATTCACGCCAGTGGAAAGATTTATTTGGGCTAGTGCGGCTAGAGCAAACGCTTGTTTTTATTGACATGCTTGCGTCTCACCCTGTTCCTTCATCTGCGCTGACAACAGATCAATTGCGCGCACTTGAACAGCTAGTCAAGGAACGGATTCATTCGGAGAAAATATTTTCTGTTGGGATGGTGGCAACTCAGAGGGATTTCATCGCTGCAACGGCAAAACATAATTGGTTCAAACGCACTGCCTCGATGATCTTTTGGTATTGCTATGGTTTATTTGTGTTGGCTGTTTTTGGCCTCGTGATGGCGGATTCATCTCAGATGCCACCTGGTCCGTGGTTCTATGCCTCAGTTTTGGCCCTGCCATTCATTGAATTTGTTCGTTATCAATCTCTTTATCTAACGTATAGCAAGCGCTCTTTTCATGACGCGGACATCCTTAACCATGGAATTTGTTTTAACGTGGGCACTCTTTATGACATTCGCGAGCGCAGAAATATCCGTTATGAGTGGTTTGAATCGATAGTTGAAACAAAGCGGACTTTTATGCTCTATTTAAAAAAAATATCTTTTACTTGATCCCTAAAACGGATTTAACTCCCGAACAGCTCGCAAAATTCCGCCAGCTCCTAAATGCTGTGCCCGCAGACTGATTTCCGCGAGAGCTGGCCCTAACTTTTTGGTTTTGGACCGCAGGGGCGTTCCTCTTCAACGGAGAAGAATAAGCCGTGAGCCGGACCACGTGGCGAACGGCTACACAACAGAGAAGAAATTCAAGAGAGAAGTGAGTAAATTAGGCGGTTTGGAGCGAAGCGGCAAATGCGGGAATTTTGCGGCGAGGCCGACTCGCGCGCCGAGCCGCCTTCCAACAGGCGCAAGGGAATTTAAAAGAGGACGATGCTTTGTAGCGGTTTGGAGCGAAGCGACAAAAACAACCGACCCACTTGGCCGTGCGACCGGGCCGTTCTGAACCCGTCCTAAGACGGTGGGAACCCGCCGCGGCTCTTTAGGCATTTCCGTACTGGCGGAACCTCGCACACCGAGCCGTTATTATACGAGT